>JAKPRU010000074.1 GCA_029557025.1 Candidatus Omnitrophota bacterium
CCTACTTGCCAGGCAGGGACGCCTGGCCTACTACCAGGCAGGGACGCCTGGCCGACTACCAGGCAGAGACGCCTGGCCTACTACCAGGCAGAGACGCCTGGCCTACTTGCCAGGCAGGGACGCCTGGCCTACTACCAGGCAGAGACGCCTGGCCTACTACCAGGCAGGGACGCCTGGCCTACTTGCCAGGCAGGGACGCCTGGCCGACTTGCCAGGCAGGGACGCCTGGCCGACTACCAGGCAGGGACGCCTGGCCTACTTGCCAGGCAGGGACGCCTGGCAATGAGCGCGTCACCAATGGTCGGGATTGCAATCCCCCCGTTCCATGGCGAAAATGAAAGGACATTTTGTACACAGGCAAGGCCACAAAGGACACACGACGTAATGAACAAACGGAAATCCCCCCACATCGACCGACGACAATTTCTTCAAACCACGGCATGGCTGGCAACTCTCCCGTCTCTCGCGCCTTTTGCCACAGAGGAGAAAAGCCGCGTGATTGAGGTGCGCCGTCCGGGAATTATCGGCGAGAACTTCCGCCCGGACCCCCAGGGCACACAGGAGATGCTGGACCGTGCCATGGGGGAGCTGACCGGTGCGCGCTCGCGGAAAGACCAGTGGTTGAAATATGTGTCCGCGGAGGATGTGGTGGGCCTGAAAGTGAACGGCCTCGGCGGTCCGCTATTGTCTACAAAACGCGAGCTGATTCAGGCGGTCATCCGAGGGCTGTTAGAGGCGGGTGTAAAAGAGAACAACATCATTGTATGGGAGGACCGGGATGCGCACATCAAAGCAATCGGGATGGATTTTAATACCGGTAAAACGGGGGTTCGTGTGTACAGCAGTCGTTCGGATGCCGGTGGGCATGATGAAAGCGAAACACATTTCGGTTCCGGTTCGGCACAGCTTTCAAAGATTCTGACCGAGCAGATAACTGCGCTCATTAACATGCCGATTATCAAGGATCATGATGTGGCGGGCACAACGCTTTCCCTCAAGAATCTCTCGCATGGGATTACGAAGGATCCGGGGCCGCACCATGACAACGGCTGCGACCCGTATATCGCAGAGATCAATGCGATCCCGGTTGTGGGACAGAAACACCGCCTTGTCGTGCTGGACGGGCTTCGCGGGTGCTTTGACGGCGGGCCGACCTATCGGGAGAATTGCGCGTACAACTACGAGTCGATTCTTGTTTCGACGGATCGCCTGGCAATCGACACGATCGGTACGGAAATGATCGAATCCGTTCGGAAAGGGAGAGGTTTGCCAACCCTGGCGGAAGCCGCCCATCCCGCGCGTTACCTGGCAACCGCCGCACGCCTCAACCTGGGACAGGGGAATCTCTCTCGAATCGAACATGCGATGATTGAAGGATGACTTGTGGTTGCGCCCTGATGTTTCACCCGGCAAGAGGAAAACAACTTTCTCTACCAACGTTCGATGAGACAACCTCGTTTGAGAAATTCATGCAGAAACGGAGGTTGAAGAGGAAGATTTTTATGACGGAAAAACGCATGTGGGCGAAGCATTTTGGGTGCGAATACCGGAGATAAGGCAATCGGGTGATCAAACGCTACAACAAAAGGAGGTACGCCATACCGGCGAGTCGCCAATGGTCAATGAGACTCCACCCCGGCGGCCACGTTCCGCCACCCTTGAATCGCCTTTCTGCCCGGACATCCCCCCCTTTTACCCAACTGCTGAGTTCACACACTCGGATCCATCCAGTCAATATCTCCTGTTCCCATCCACATCCGCACGCGGTTTAGCGGATGGTTACCGAGAATACAACGGATTGTTGTTTTGCTTCTGGTGGTATTTCGGGCGGGGTGTAGGTGAATAAGTCCAGTGAATTCAACCCGAGTCAGCCTCCCCCGATCTTCGGGGGGGGATTTTCACAGGCTGGGAGCCTGTGCCAGCCGGGTTTTTTGTGGATTCCGGATTGCACCCGGATGACAGGGCCTCGGAGTTGATGGGTATGGACCCTCCCCTTCCCTACAGGTTCCGTTCCTTTTTCGCGCATACTTTCGTTCTCAATGAGGAGATCGGCCTATGTGCGGTATTTGCGGTATACACTGGTTCGATGGTGAACGCGCGGTCGACCGGGACCTGCTCGGCAAAATGACACACATTCTCGAACATCGGGGACCGGACGATGAGGGTGTTCATATCGAACCGGCACTGGGGCTGGGACATCGACGGCTCTCCATCATCGGTCTTGGTGACGGGCATCAGCCCATGTCAACGGAAGATGGCGATCTCTGGATTGTGTACAACGGAGAACTCTACAACCACCCTGAAATCCGCCGGGAGTTGGAAGGCAAAGGATTTCGATACCGCACATCCTCCGACGCCGAATCGTTTCTCCACTTGTATCGCGCTTATGGGTTGGATTTTCCGGAAAAGACACGCGGGATGTTTGCGCTGGCGCTCTGGGATCGGCGCAATCGGCGGCTGATCCTCGCGCGGGACCGTGTCGGTATCAAGCCGCTTTACTATTCATATCAACCCGGCGTGGGGATTCGATTTGCGTCCGAAATCAAGTCTATTCTGTGCGACCCCGCTGTTCCGAAACGGATCGACCTGGAGGCATTGGATCTCTACATGGCGTTTTTGGGAACTCCCGCGCCGTGGACCCTGTTAGAGAGTGTGCGGAAGCTGCATCCCGGCGAAATGCTGATAGCTGAGCGAGGGAACATTGAACTGCGCCGTTATTGGACACCCTGGGAGACCCTTGAATGCCGGGATATCCCGGACGAAGAAGCGATGGAGCTGGTTCGGGAGAGCGTGAAAGACTCAGTTCGGGCGCACCTTCTGGCGGATGTTCCGGTTGGGGCTTTCCTGTCGGGCGGGATTGACTCCAGTGTGGTTGTGGCCGTGATGGCGGAACTGTGCGGCCCTGGGTTCCCCACTTTCTCGATCGGATTTGAGGGGGCCGCCGGTTTCGATGAAACCTCCGATGCCCGCCTGGTGGCGAATCATTTTCAAACAGAGCATCATGAACAGCGTCTGACGCATCAGAATCTGCTGGAATGGCTTCCGGAGATTATGTGGGCGTTTGATGAACCGCTGGCGGATGCCTCTGCGTTGCCGACTTATGCTGTCTCTCGTCTGGCGCACGAGCGTCTGAAAGTGGTTCTCTCCGGCGATGGCGCGGATGAGGTATTCGCCGGATACCGCAAATACACCGGGGAGTACTATCGCCGTTATGTGGAGTGGATTCCCGGTCCTGTGCTGAGGATTTTCAACACGGCAGCGCAGCGAATTCTTCCTGAATCGCGGTCCGGTCCGGTGCTGGACAAGTTCCGGCAGTTTAAGAAATTCCTGCGGGGACTGAACCCTGATCCAGTAGAACGTCATGCAGGGTGGGCGATTCATTTTGAGGATGATGTTCGCCGGTCGATTTACAGCGGGGATGTTCGCGCATTCATCAAAGATTGGGCTGCGCGTGACCTGATCCGGGGGATTTACGGCGACATCCGTTCGGCCGATCCGGTCAACCGGATGCTTTGGACGGATTGCCGACAATGTCTGCCGGATGACATGCTGGTCAAAACGGACCGCATGTCCATGCTCAATTCCCTGGAGGTTCGTGTGCCCTTCCTGGATCATCAACTGATCGAGCAGATGTTCTCATTACCCGGCCATCTGAAATTGCGGGGAGGTACGACGAAATGGGTTCTCAAGCAGGCCTTTGCGGATCTTCTGCCTGCGGCAATTCTGCAAAAGCCGAAGCATGGTTTCGATGTTCCGGTGGGACAATGGTTCAGGAAGGAATTACGGGATGTAATAGAGGAGATTTGCGGGGAGAAGTCGGTGGCGAATCGAGGCCTGTTTGACCCGAAAACAATTCGGTGCCTGGTAGAGGACCACCAGGCAGGCAGGCGGGAATTCGACAATGCGTTGTGGATGTTGCTCAGTTTGGAATGGTGGCAGCGTCTTTACCTGGACCGGCCGTCGCCGGACCGTCCAGCCGCCTGATCGGCAACGCTTTCACCAGCCCCAACCTTTTGGGAGTGCCTTTCGAGCCAACCTTCAACTCTTCGGTGGTATACAGCACCTCGGCCAGCACCCTGTCGCCGACGCGCACATTCTGTTCGTTGAAGACCGTTTTATTGACCGAACGATGTTTCAGCCAGAGGAATCCATCGTAGCTGTGGAGTCGAAAGGTAAAACTGTGTCCGTTATGAGAGAGGCTAAGCACTTCCACCGGAACGATATCGCCTTTCTGGACACGGGGTTCAAAATAGACAATGCGTTCTTTTCCCTTGGCCGTTTCGATGAAGCTGTTTGTGATATTGGTGATTTTGAGGCGGAGCAGGTCGCCAACCTGGGCGTTTTCCACCTGTTTCACGAAACACCGATATCGATTTCCGATGGTATCCACCCAGGTGAATCCGGGATTTCCGCTGAGCGGCTGGCCGGTTTTTGCGCAAATTCCGCGGCGTTCCACGATAAATCCGATTTCGGCGTTGACTGCCGTGTTGAGCTGGAGATCGTCCGGCTCGAAGTGGAACCGACGCGCATCCGCCACCAGGTTTCGGATGGTTTCCAGGATGGTCAGGGTTCCGTTTGGTGCATTGGGACGGTCATGGGCCAGAAGATATTCGATTCCAATGTCATAGGCGGCCCGATATTCGCCGAACTGCACAGCGTGGGTAACCATCTCCACAACTCGTTCGGGGGATCCCAATTCCTTCGGGACTTCGCTCTGTACCCGTCTCTGCAATCCTTCCACGAGTTCGGTATCCAGGATTATCAGAAAATCGGCACGATGGCGAACGAAAGTACGATGCGCCAGGAGGAAGCATTCACGATCTAATTGATCCATGAGTCGTTCAAGATAGAAGACCGCCAACTCTTCACGTGTACTGGTCTGATGTTCTTTTGCTGACTCTTTCATGGTTTGAGCCTCCTTGCTTTCTCAATCTCCGTGCTCTTCACTCCTCTCGCCTTTTCTTTCACTTGCAGTGTATCTCATTGGATCAAGGAAAATTTCACGGTTGTGTAAAATGTTGTAAAAAGTTGTCAAAACAGGGGTTGGGAGGTTTTTGGAGTGAATCAGGAAAAAGTGAAAAAGAAAGGGGGGAAGAACCTCACCCCCCGGCCC
>JAKPRU010000158.1 GCA_029557025.1 Candidatus Omnitrophota bacterium
ATAAACAGCCGGAAATCGTGGGCGGTCAGTGTGTCGTCGAACCGGATTTGCGGGATGGGCGACACATACCCGCAGTGATGTCCATGTGTGATATCGACTTCTCCGATATGGCGCAGATGTTCCGCCAGCACTTCCTGTCCGCTCCACAAGGAGCCGTTGCTTGAACGGGTAACCGCCAGAGGGTATTCGTCATCGTCGAAAAACACCAGGCAGTCCATCTTGTTTTTGATGGCCATATAGAGGACTGCGTTCCGCTTGCCGGCATATCCTTTCCCGAAAAGCATCCGGGTCTCCTCCGCGGTCAGAATTCCGTCCCGTATCAGGGATTCGGACTCTTCCGCGATGTCGCCGGATCCGATAAACCAGCATTGGTCGAGTTGATCGGTAAGGTCTCTGTTCAGATGGGTGTAGTCCCGCCGGCTGGTTTTGTTGTAATCCAGATCATAGGCGACAAACAGGTTCAGACTGACACTTCTGTCGGCCACCAGGCCGGATTCCTGCCAATTGTAAATGTTGGTGCGCAATACTTTCCGGAAACTTTTACGTCCGGTCGCAAAGCCGATGCCGGCACGAAAGGGTGAGGATGAATGCATAATTAATACTCCTTTGTAAATGATTATAACATGATACAGAATACAGGCAGTCTGGCTTTGATTCGCCGCGTCGGGGAAGGTAAAATAGGGATGCCTGTCCCATCGGAGGACAGAGAAGGAGTGGCACTGCTGCATGATGGATACGACGGTAAGGGGGCATTCTTTGGTTCTGGAAACGTCCCCCCATTTGTTTGCACCCAATGCGCCGGACCGCGGAACGCTTGCCATGCTTGCCTGCGCCGCGTTTCAGCCGGGTGATCGCATCCTGGATCTTGGCTGCGGATACGGGCTGGTCGGCATCATCGCCGCGCTGGAGGCGGGGGCGGAAGGTGTCGTAATGCTGGATGTGGACGCGGCTGCCGTCTCCATCGCTGCACGCAACGCGTCGAGAAACGGGGTGCCCGGGATCCGGACACTGGTGAGCGACGGATTTACCCGGCTCGACGACGCGGAATATGACTGGATCTTGAGCAATCCGCCCTATCACGCGGACTTTTCCGTTCCGCGGCGGTTCATCGAAAAAGGGTTTAACCGGTTGCGGATCGGAGGTCGGATGCTGATGGTCACCAAGCGGAAGGACTGGTATCAAAACAAATTCATCGCCGTCTTCGGCGGGGTCAAGATCACGGAAATCGACGGGTACTATGTATTCATGGGTGAGAA
>JAKPRU010000177.1 GCA_029557025.1 Candidatus Omnitrophota bacterium
GTAGAGCAGTTGGCTCGGTCGGATTTCTCCGACATTGGGATGTTCAAATTTGGTGTTCGTCACCATTGTTCGGCATGTCCAATCCATTACTGAGTGAAGGATGTACCACCGGCTCAGCCGAATCATCCTCTCTGATATCCACATCTCTCAGGATCAGTGAAACATCCGGTTCCACCTCGCGAAGAGACATGAGACATGTAAAATCGTCAAAGTCTTCAATTCCCGGCATTTTCAGCAATCCGGCGGTAACGCCGTCTTTTTTGCCCTTGTATCCCAATCGACTTCCTCCCGGAGGATTCTGGGCGTATTTCAGCCACAGGTCCATGCGGGAATGCAGCATTCTGGGAATATCGTCTCTCTCCTCCTGTTCCGGCAGGGCGTGGATGCTCCGATTGACTATCACTTCCATGGCTTTCCGGACAAGAGAATGGTTTCGATCAATCTGCTGGGCGGTGGAATTCTCGTTAAAATCGAATCCGGCCAGGCGAATCAGCGATACAAAGATCGCCGTGAGACCTCGGTTCAAGGCTCCCTGGGAATAGGGTGTGACGGAAAGGGCCTCGACCTGTTGATAGAATGTGGCATGGTAATGTTCGAATTTTTCGTAATGGGACAGGTCGCGCGGTCTGGCCCAATTGTAGATGGTACAGACAATTCCGGGGTGACTACGCCCGATGCGGCTGGTCGCCTGAATATATTCCGCCGTCGTTTTCGGCTGGCTGGTTACCACCATCAATCCAAGTCGCTTTACATCGACCCCCACGGAAATCATGTTGGTTGCGAGCAAAACATCAATCGGATAGGGCCTGCCCAACTTCCGCCGCTGTTTGGAATCCAATTGCGGATCAAATTCTTCTTCCAGGTGGTCCAGGATTTCGGGAATATCCGTGGCGCTGATGCGTGAGGTCAGTTCCTCCAGGTTGGGCGGATTGCGTTTGGCAAGGCCGCGTCGATCCATCAGCTTGAGTCGAGACCGGATATCGTCTTCGACTAACCGCCGCGCACCGCCGAGTTCGCGAATGGAATTGAAATAGCCGACCAGCGTCATCCATGGGTCGGCGATCTTTCCGTATTTCTCAAACAGGGTCTGGGAAGCGGAAAGAAATGCAAGGTAGACGCGAATTTCCGCTGCCTTCAGTCGTCGCCCCGGAGCGCAGATACCGAGGTATTTTCGTCCGGGTGTTTTTTCGCCGGGTTCCTCCTGTTGTGAAAAGAAATTGTCCCGAATATCCGTGCCCTGCGGCGGAAACAGTTCGACACGGCGCTGGAATACCTGGTGGACCTGGTCCGGCGCGCGGCGAATGGTTGCCGTGGATGCGATGATTTTCGGCTTGACAATTTTCCCATCTACGGTCCAGGAGCACAGTGCATCAATCGCCGTTTCGTACAGGCCGACAAGGGAACCGAGCGGTCCGCTGATCAGATGCAGTTCATCCTGGATAATCAAATCCGGCGGTCTTAACGGTAAATGCGCCGCTGATTGAACCGCCGGGAGTTCTCCATGTCTGGGGTGTGAAAGGCTGTCTTCGATAGGCGAGGACCGGAATCCATGGCGGGGGCAGAGTCCGTCTACCTGGCCGAACAGAGTCTGGATTTCGCCTTTCCAGGGCATCTGGGCGAACTTGTCTACCGTCGAGATCAATAGCGCCGGGGGATTTCGGTAGATATCCTCATCGACTACCAGCGCGGGAAGCCCCTCGTTGGGCGAGTTTCGGGGACTGAAAAGACACCGGCCCAACGGATCGCCGCAGTAAATTACAGTCCGATCTGTTCCGGAAACGACTTTGATATCCCGTCCTTTGTCGATTTTATATCCGCACCACGGGCAATGACTGATCTGGGCGGGTGTCCCCGCGCCGAACAGCGATCCGCGATACGCGCCATGATCGCGTTGAATGGCTTCCCGGCTTTGTTCCGCCGTGTTGGGGGTTGTGCGCTGCCCGACCCACAGGCCCAGGCGGAACGGGTACTCGCCCCATTTCGCCGGGTTCTCCCGCCGGATGGATTCACACGCGCACAGGAGGGTTGCGGCGCGCTGGAATTGCTGCAAGGTCAGCAGACGCAGGGTGTACCGCATCAATACCGCCATGCCATGCTGCCCGGATCGGCCTTCGAAATCTCCCTGTAGTCTTCGAAGCGCCAGGATGTATGCGGTCAGACCGAGATACGCCTCTGTCTTGCCGCCGCCGGTCGGAAACCACAACAGATCGCAGACAGCTTTCTCTTCACTGCTTCGTTCCGGATGGTGCAAATCGGTAACGCTTGCCAGATTCAAAAGGATAAACGCGAGCTGGAACGGATACCAACTGCGGTTCTTCGGCAGGTCGATGTCTTTAATGGGCGTTTCCTCTCCCCGGCGAATGGCGGATGTGTACAGGGTCCGAATCCGCTGCTGCCACATCGCCCGGTTCGCGAATCGAAACGCCTCGGCGGCGTGAGGGTCTTTGCCCAATAGATCCAGCCCCTCTCCAATCCGCTCCAGGGCACGGGAGCAATTCTTGACCGCTTTCTGGAAAGCCAATTGGTAATTCTCCAGTTTAAATGAAGGATCTTCGATCTTAGCGCGTTCCCTTTCGATCCATTTCGCGTAGGCATTAGTGAGAATGCCCAGTCTATTAGAAAACTCGGCGTCGCCGGTTTCGGACAGTTCCTTCATATCCAGTACAAGACCGGCCAGGTCGGGGGCATCCGATGGGGTGACGTGTTTCTGCCGGGGAATCTCGCAGACCGGAACGACACGAGTGGAAACGCGCACGGCACGCTGGGGATCGCCGGGATCGGTTTCAGCATGAACACCGACACCGTGCCCGACCGCGAACTCTACCTTGTGGCGATACAGCATCGCCATGCTTTGCGATTCAATGTGGTCGTGGGCATCCAGCCTATTGGAATCGTTCATCAAGGATCGCTTGCGAAAAACCGGGCGACCGTCGGGGGAATCGACAATCAGTTCCGGCTGGAAAATCCATGCCGTGTCGCGCAGTTTCTTCGGTTCTTTCTGAGCATTGACCAGGAACAGTGTGACAATCCAGTCGGAATCTTCCATCCGCCGAATTTCGCCACGCACAACCACTTCCGGCTGATCGGGACTGGGAGGCCAGGCTTCGATTGCTCCCGGCTTGAGCGGGATGAGCGGCGAGGCGGCTTCAACAGG
>JAKPRU010001237.1 GCA_029557025.1 Candidatus Omnitrophota bacterium
TGGGAACAGACCTGGCCATCGATGCGGATTTCCTTGCACTGGCAGCGGCCATCATTCCCTCGGCAACCACCAAGGAAATCGCCGGTCTCTTTAAAGTGACGCTGAATCCGGATGGCTTTTTCCAGGAAGCCCACGTGAAACTGCGGCCGGTGGATTTCGGCGCCGAGGGCGTGTACCTGTGCGGCACAGCGCACTATCCAAAACACATAATGGAGACGGTAAGCCAGGCATATGGAGCGGCGGGACGCGCACTGACGCTTCTCTCTCACGACACGGTCACCGCATCGGGATCCGTGTGTATCGTGAACGAAGGCGATTGCATTGCGTGCGGCGCCTGCATTACGGCATGCACCTATGGCGCCATTGAATTTTGTGAGACGCAAAACGGCAAGAAGGCCAGAGTCACTCCGGTGCTCTGTAAGGGAGATGGTTTGTGCAACACCAAGTGCCCGACAGGAGCCATCGTGCTGAAGCACTATCCCGATGAGGCGATTCTGGATCAGATCGACGCGGCGATGGAACTGTCTCCAGAGGAGATTGGGAATTCCGGTCAGCCGTCCCTGACGAGACTCGTGCAGGTGGAATCCTCTTAATCCCGGCACGGAGTGCCGGGATGAGAGACGGAATGAGGAAGCCCCGTCGGGGACGACTGAAATCTCTCGCAATCTTCCAGGCTGCGATAGCTGCCGGAGTTGATGCCGGCAACCAAACTACAGGAGAAAGGAGGTGCTAACAATGACTCCCACTATGCAATTCAAACCCAGAATTCTGGGATTCGTCTGCAACTGGTGAGCGTACGGCGCTGCCGACCTCGCTGGAGTTTCCAGACAACAATACCCGACCGATATCCGCCTGATCCGCGTCATGTGCAGCGGCCGCGTCGACTTGTCCTTCGTGCTCCGGGCTTTCCTGAACGGCATGGACGGCGTATTTATCGGCGGATGCCATCTGAACGAATGCCATTATATTACCGACGGAAATCACCACGCCTTCGGCATGGTGCAGCTGTGCAGGCGACTGCTCGAGGAAATGAAACTCAATCCGGAGAGACTGAGAATTGAGGAGCTTTCTGCCGGCGAAGGCATCCGCTTCGCCGAGGCGATGAACGAGTTCTCTCGAAAATTGCGCGAACTTGGACCTCTCGGCAAAGGGGAAGGAGTGAATCCGGTCGAAATGACGGAAAGCCTTAAATCCGCGCTCCGCCTGGTTCCCTATATCCGATTGGTGGAAAGAGAACGGCTGCGGACGCATTGCGACTCCGCGGAGGAATACGAGAACTATTTCCGAAAGGACGAAGTTCAGGCGCTTATTCAGGAACTGATTGTGGATAAGCTCGTAAGCAGCCGGATAATGGAACTCCTGCGGGAGCAGCCGCGTTCCACGGCCGAGCTGTCCGAAATACTGGCCCTGAGTCCCTCCGTTGTGTCGCGACACATGATCGCTTCAACGCGGCAGGGGCTGGCGAGGTTTGAGGAGAGCCGGATGCGTTTTGTGCCGGCCTGAGACGGCAGAAAGTCAGGATTGCCTTTATGGACAACGGGAAAATCGATAG
>JAKPRU010000228.1 GCA_029557025.1 Candidatus Omnitrophota bacterium
GTCTCAAGGTCGGGAGCAGTTCCGGAAAAATCCACCAGGGTCTTGCGGCAGTCCAACACCGCCTCGTTGAGACTCTGTATTCCGTTGATGTCCACAGCCCACACCTTGACCCGAAACTGCCGAGCAGGAGTCCCAAAATCCTTCCGATTCTGGTTCTGAGTGTAGACATACTCCGGCTTTCTGCGATACACGGTGCGCTTGACGGCTCCGGTATCCTTGTCGCAAATCTGAATCTTGTAGTGCTCATGCTTCCACCGCGCATAGGCGTCCGACACCTCCGTCATGTCGTCCCACACAAGCTCGCATTCTTTTCCGGAAAAAACCTCGTTGCCCCCATCCCTGGTCCGTAATCCCGTCACATCCGGAGGCAATTCGTCGGGATCGGCGATGGTGACGCCGGATTCCTCGTACCACTCCGATCTTCCAATCCCACGCGCCTGAATGCGAAAATCATACGTTCCCGGTTGCATAGGTCTTCGCTCGACGGAAGTGGAACTCGTGGTGCCGAAGCTGTGCCAATCCCCATCCTGCTCCCGATAATCCACATCGTAGAACAAAACCCTTGGATCATCGGATTGAAGCCAGGAAATCATCAAACCCAACGCCCAATTGCGTCCAACTTCGTAAGTGAAAACCCTAAAGTCCAAGTTGTCCGGAGGTTCGATTGGTCCCGTGGGAAGAATGCTCGGAATCGGATCTTCAACCACAAGATCCTCGAAGACAATCGCTTCTTTCTGAGGATCATGCTCGACCGCAGTGATCGCAAATTTCCCATCGGCGGTCTCCGAGTTTGCAATTACGCGAAAATACCTTGGAGGAAGATTGTCCCAAGTAAGAATCCACGCGGAATTTCTCTGAGGAACCGTATCCAACGACACCAAAAGGGTCGTGTGCTTTCCCGGACTCGACAGAACCGGAGTCTCAACAATGGTCCCGTCGGATTTCACAAGAGTAAGCGTATAGTCCTGCCCGAACTCAATGGAGACCTCCTGATCCAGGGTCACGCTCGATCTTGTTGCGCTCACAACCCTTCCGCCATGACGAACCCCGGATACATGCGGATCGGCAATTTTGATGATGCTGCCGGGAAATGCGTCGGCAAATTCAAACGATCCAACGAAAGAAACCGTCTCGGATTCACGCTTTTCCGTCTCAATCATCCAACGGCCAAAACGCATCGCCTCCGAATAGCTGGAACATCCAACCTTGTAGACATCCGTCGGTTGCCATCCGTAGCGCTCGA
>JAKPRU010000243.1 GCA_029557025.1 Candidatus Omnitrophota bacterium
AGGGGAAATCCGCCATCCTGTGGCACGGACATCTCGCCCGTGATTTGTGGGGGACACACACCCATGTGCCCCCAAGGGGCGTTAGCACACACGAAGATCGTCATTCCGGCGAAAACCGGGATCCTGGAAAGGCGGCAGCGGCACTGCCGCGCTCCAAGGGCGCACGACCGTGCACCCCTACGGAGTAATATCAAATAACTCTTCCGCCTTCATTTTGAAAATCCGGCGACCGCTTTCTTCCACATCAACCCCTTCATCCGTCCACTTCTTCAGCAATTCTTTGGTGGAGGACTTGAGGGTGTATGTGACCTTATTGTCCGTATCATTTTGAGAAATGGTTACTTTAAACTCATCGGCCTGGACATGCCGAATGTTTTTCTTGCCCATGGTTGCGCCGGTTGCTGCCTGAAGGCCGTCGATGATGCAAGATCCGGGTGGCTCGGCCGGGCATTCCACCACCACGGTCAAACCGAAATACTTCGGGATTTTATGCACAGTGATCGCATGTTCGCCCATGCGTGCCCCCATTGCCACATTCGGTCCAACATGCCCATGGAACCGTTCCAATTCCGCCATTGTCACCGGTCGAAACTCAACCGTGGAGTGCATCTCCGTCTTTGATGCGGGAATGGTCATGGTGAGTAATCCTAACGCTGCGATCGGAATGAATAACGCCCAGGTTTTCATTCTTGCCTCCGAACGATTGGTTTCATCTATGTTCCACAGGCTGGAAACCTGTGCCATCCACTTTATGGACGCTGGATTCCGGCTTTCGCCGGAATGACGGTGACCCCAAAGTCGGCGCGTATGGGGGCTGGGGATGAGGAAATATCCTACCTCACAATCCGCAGACCTCCGCCGCCGACAAGGCGCTTGACCTCATCCGGGGTGCACCAGTTCACATCTCCCGGCACGGAGTGTTTAAGAGCGGAAAACGCAACACCCCAATCGACGCCTTTCTGAACATCCCCATCTTGCAGATACCCGTACAGGAATCCCGCCGAGCAGGAATCTCCGCCACCCACACGATCCACAATCTCCACCTCGTAAGTCCTGGTCTTGTAAACCTTGCCGTCATGCAGGGCGATAGCCGTCCACTTGTTTCGCCAGACGCTCAGGTCTTCGCGAAGGGTAATCAGGACCAATTCAAAACCGAATCGATCGTGGAGTTTCCGGGCCACTTCCTCGTAATCTTTTCCCTCGATCTTGAACACCCGCATGGTGTCCTCCTCGGTGGTGATGAGGATATCGGTATACTTCATAGCCATGGTCATGCACTCCTGCGCTTCCGCCTCGGTCCATAATTTCGCGCGGTAGTTCAGGTCGATGCTGACCTTGACCTTGTTCTGTTTGGCCTTTTCGAGAGATTCCAGGAACGCCTCACGGGCGGTCGGGGAGAGCGCTGCCGTGATGCCGCTTGTGTGGAACAATTTGGCGCCCGAAAGTGCGGCGTCCCAATTCACTTCGCCCTTTTTGATCCGCGAAATGGCCGAGTCTTTGCGGTCGTACATGACACTGGACGGTCGGGGGCCGGCTCCGAACTCCAGGAAATATAATCCGGCGCGGTCTTCTTTCGCCCATACGACATGGGAGCAATCCACACCGTGCTCGCGCGTTTTATTGACGATCATCCGTCCCAGCGGATTCGTCGGCACCCGGGTCACAAACGCCGACGACATTCCCAAGCGGGCGACCCCAATAGCCACATTGAACTCCGCGCCCCCGACTCTAACATCCAGGGTTGCAGTCTGTTCCAGCCGGTTGAAATCCGGCGGCGATAAGCGAACCATTGCCTCACCAAACGTAACCACATCAGCCATGAAACCTCGCTCCTTTCTGCACATTTCAAGGGATTTTGTATTGGTCCCATTCGTCCTATTTGTCCCATCCTCTCTCCTACGACCGCGCCTTCCTGACCTCTTCAATAAACCGCCGCGCATTCTCTGTAATGGTGGCCCAGTCCCGGTCGGCGATGGCCTTTTTGGGAACCAGATTCCCGCCGACTGCGATGCAGCACGCGCCACAGCGGATAAACTCGCCCGCGTTCGACAGGTCTACTCCGCCGGTCGGCGAAAGGCGAATGTGCGGCAGCGGCCCCTTGATATCCTTGAGATATTTCGGCCCGACCGCCGTCGCCGGAAAGACTTTCACGATATCCGAGCCGCACTCCCAGGCGGTCAGAATCTCCGTTGGAGTGAATGCGCCGGAGATCATCACCTTGCCGTATCGTTTCGCCATTTCGATAGTCGCCGGATTGAGAGTCGGTGTGACAATATACTCC
>JAKPRU010001239.1 GCA_029557025.1 Candidatus Omnitrophota bacterium
TCCGAGCCTTCGCACCGATGCAAGCAATAGAGCGGACTCGACGGCAAACAGCGGAACACCGCGAGCGTGCAAAGCTGCCGCTGTTTGCCTGTCGTTGAAGTGTGCTTTAGACGGCGTGCCCCGTCCCACGAGATTCGGAACACGGGATAAGTAAGAGTTCTTCGGGTTAAAATAGGGGAAGCGATGGCTGGGTTTTCTTTTAAAGAAAGAAAAGGAATTCCAGGGGAAGGAATGCGAAGCGTAGCGGAGCAATCCTTCCCCTGGAATTCCGCGCACCCCAATGCGGTCTCTTCCTCTACGGAGATGCTATGCCCAAACCAAGTCGATGGACGGCGGAGAAAAGATACGAAATCATCAGAGAAGTTCTTAAACACGAGGAATCTATTTCCCAAATAGCACGCAAACATCAGGTATCCGATGCGGTGATACATCGGTGGCGTGAAAGGTTTTTTGAAGGAGGCAAGACGGCACTCACCTTTGACGGATCGGGAAAGGCGAAAGGGGAACGAATCGCCCTGGAAAACCAAATTGAAGAGCTCCAAAAAGTGATTGGCGAACAGGCGGTTGAGATTCGTTTTTTAAAAAAACTGTCCAGGAGCTGAAACCAACCTGGGCAGAATTAGAATCAGCGCGTCTCCTGGAGAACTTAACGGTGAAGCGGGCTATGGAACTTTCCGGACAATCCCGAACCAGCTATTACCGGCATGTGCGAAACATGGTGGATTATGTGAGCCATCCGCGAAGGACGGTTTCTGAGCAGCATGATAGTCTTTTACGCACAGTTGCATTGAGGCGGCCCGAAGCAGGCCATCGACGGGTTCGCGCTTATGCAATTGCCTGGGGAGATCTAACGCCCGAGACTCCGGGTGGGAGCCGAATGAGCTGTTATCGCAGACTCAAGGCGAACGGATTACTCCAATCCGGTCGCCCAGGGGCTGAACTGCGTGAGGTTCGAGAACGCCGGCGACAGATGCTGGCAATCCCGAAGGAGATCAACCAGGTTTTGCAGGGAGATTTTACAGATTACGAAACGGAGGACGGTGCGCGCTACCACGTCGGATGCATTACCGAATACATAAGCCGCTTTAACCTTGTTTCCAAAGTTCTTGATACAGAAACGGCTGAGGATTTGATTCAGGTGACCGAGATGGCCCTTCGTGAGGTTGTTAACCTTGGGCATGCGCTTCCAGAGCAGATTATTCTGGTCACAGACAATGGTCCTGCTATGAAGTCCAGGCGATTCCGAAACTTTGTCAAGAAAACTCATTTGCTAATCCATATCCGAGGTCAAAAGTATCATCCACAAACCATCGGACGTGAAGAACGGTTTCACGGCTCTCTAAAAATCGAGCATCTATACCGGGTTTTGCCCCGTAATAGAATAGAACTGGAAACGGCAGTCGCAGAATTTAGGCATTTTTACAACTATGAGAGGCTCCATATGAGCCCCGGGTACCGACCGCCAGCTGCCGTGTATCTTAACAACCAAACCGATAAGAGTTCTTACTTATCAGCTGGCTAATTGTGTTCCGAATCTCGTGGGACGGGGCAGAGTGTCCCGAGTTTGGCTGCGGTTTCCCGCCGCTTTCGGTACTATGCGATCCTCTGACTTCTGCTGGGTCATCGATTTTCGTTCTTTCGTTCTACTATCTACCGTTCCTCACGGAACCCAGCAGATCTCACTGGGTAATGCCAAAAGACTTTGCAGCCATCCCGTAGCCATTACGCCCATGGCTCCAACGAATATTGGGACTTTGTCGCTGCCCGCCGACTCACCCTCCATGGACGCCTTACGGCTCTTCACTTGCGTTCGATACGGCTGCTCACCTATAGCTTCTTCCAGACTCCCCCTCGCGGGTTCCCAATTCCCTTTCGGGCCTTGGTCCGGCCTGGTGCTCCAGGCTGAAGCCCTTGCTTCATCGGTGTCGGATTCCCTTCGTTAGGGCTCCGGGATAGGACTCGCGCCTTTCGGCGCTCACCTCCAATCTTCTGGCCATGCCAGTCACACGGGTGATTTCACGCCTTCGGCGTGGATGATATTGAGGGTGCTATTCCGGCAGATGTTCAGATAAGTACGTTTTGGGATGATCGACGACAAAATTAGGCGGATCGAACAGCATCCGGGCAAGGACCAGCCTGGATTTTTCGCCCCCGGACAGCACGCGGATCGGCTTGTCAACATCATCGCCGGAAAACTGAAAAGCTCCCAGGAGGTTCCGCAGTATTCCCAGCGACTCCATCGGGAAATCCTTCTGGATCTGCTCGATGACGG
>JAKPRU010000258.1 GCA_029557025.1 Candidatus Omnitrophota bacterium
CCATCGCGCGGCAGGGTCGATCCTGTTTTATATTGGGCAGTGGACCTGGGGCATGCCGGTCAACCTCGTCGGAGGACTGGGCTGGCTTTATGGCCGGATGCGCGGATTCCATCAGGAACGCTTTCTCCTGACCCGGGTCACCTATCTCCCGACTCGATTGTCGGGCGGACTTTCGATCGGGATGTTTCTGTTCGTGCCGGAGCGCTACCGGAGTCGGGAGGCATCCGGCTGGAACCGTTCCCACATGGTCCACGAGTACGGACATACGTTTCAGGCTTTGATCCTGGGCATCCTGTACTGGCCGTTGATCGGTCTGCCTTCTCTATTGTGGTATGCGCTTCCCGGCAGCGCACGGTTTCGTGCCCGGAGAGGCTTGTCGTACTATTGGTTGTATACGGAGTCCTGGGCCAATCGTCTGGGGATGCGCGCAACCGGCTGGACAGCCCCGCTGTAGTCCGTCCGATCGTATTCTCTTTTGGCTGTACCGGGTGCCTAGTCCTTGATGTACACGGAAACACGCAATACACCTGCGGTGTACTCGACGTCCGCGCGGTCCACCATCGCTCCCAGCAGATAGTGATTGTCCCGGCCGGAACCCATGTCGAGCAACTCGAGATAATATGACTCCATTTCGGGTTGTACCCCATCTGTAAGCGCGCGCCGGAACGTGTCGAAATCTGCCGGCGCATGCAACGCGGAGCCGCTGACCTCGATGAGATGCCCCCCGCCGTCCGGTGTCAATCTGAGATGGATGTCCAGAACCTCGTTGTCCAAAAAATAACCTAGAAGTTCCGCAAGGATTCGTTTGACTTTTTGTGTGGCTCCGTTCATGATTCCGGTTTTCCCTTCTTCCGGTGTGCGAGGATTTCCTTCAGGCCGTCGAGGATCGGCACCATCGCAGCCGCGATGAATCCGCCCGAAAATCCGTTGTTGTACAGGTTCATGCCGGCATGGAGATCGCCGATGTTCATGACCATTGCCGTGTGCAGCATGCCGGCCA
>JAKPRU010000260.1 GCA_029557025.1 Candidatus Omnitrophota bacterium
GTGGGGATCACGGACCCGGAAGCCACATTCTCGGCGTGTTTTGGCGCCGCTTTTCTGGTCTGGCATCCGACCGTGTATGCGGAATTGCTTCAGAAGAAGCTGCGGCAATACAAGGTGACCGCCTGGCTGGTCAACACCGGGTGGTCCGGAGGGCCTTTCGGAATCGGGTCCCGCATGAGTCTTCCGCAAACCCGGGCGATCATTGACGCCATTCTGGATGGCAGCGTCCACTCTGTTGAATTCGTTGAGAATGGTCTTTACGGTCTGGCCGTTCCCAAGACCCTCAAGGGAGTATCTCAAAACGTCCTGCATCCACGGGAAAACTGGAAGGACAAAGAGGCTTATGACAGACAGGCGGCAAAATTGGCGGCCCTTTTCAGCAAGAATTTCACGAAGTATGAAGACAAGGCGAAGGAGTCTTCTGATATCCGCGAGGCGGCGGCAAAAGTGAAGGCGTATTGCAGGTAGAACACACGTCGCCCGCTCATTCTATTTACGTTCCAGGGATTCGGCACGAATGCCTCGTACCCGACATAAACCCGGCAAAGAGGTGGAATATCGGGTTCCACCGGATATTCAGCTCATCATCGTGGATGCACACGACACGATCCTGAAGCGGGATATGTCTTATATACAGGGGCCGATGTTCGGGGACCCTGAAGAAATACAGAAAATCGCCTGGACTCCGCGAGAGGGGCTGCTGAATTTCCTGACATTCTACGCCAAGATGCAGCAGAAAAGCATCGTGATCAGCTCCGATGGAAATCGGAAGCGTCTCCAGGAGCAATTTGAGCGGTTCGGAATCGCAGACATGATCAGGCGAGTTTACGGGGAAGAACATCTGGACACCGTTACTTCCCTCAAAAACCTGGAAACAATCTGCCAGGACATGCAGGTGCCGCCGGAACAGGCCGTTTTCATCGGGGACAGCGATGTGGACCAGAAATCCGCCGAGAAATACGGGGTCCGGTTCATCCGGGTTCCTAATACCCTGGAAGATCGCCATTTTTCATTCAATTCCTTTATTGTGATCGATCCCGATTCCGGCATGACCGGCCTGGAGATACACGGGATCAAGAATGTCGGCAAGGTCCATTTCAACCTGACCACAGCCCACCTTTATGAACACTCCGTCCAGCGTGGAGAAAGCCGGATCTCGCATAACGGTCCGCTGGTTGTAGACTCCGGCGAGAACAAGACGCACCTGGATCACGCCTACATTGTGAAAGAGCCATCGACCGAGAGTAAAAT
>JAKPRU010000275.1 GCA_029557025.1 Candidatus Omnitrophota bacterium
CTATATGCGATACTAAAAGACAAGGGCAGGAAGCAGGTCGAGGAAAGAACGAAAGGGAGCGTGGCTATTGTGGGGATGGGGCTGGTGGGATGGGGGATTTACTTGCGGCGCGGGCATCCACGGTCCGGATGCTTGGCCTGAGAATGCGGTGCCGGTTCAGGAACGGGCCCAAAGGTGGCGCCGATTTCTCTGAAGGGACTTCACGTAAAGATGGATAAGGGTAATATATGAAAAGCCGGTCCGCGCACCTCGACTTCCATGGCTGGCATCGAAAAACCATGCTGCTGCTGCAACTTTGCGAAGACATCTGTGAGCGTTTGAAGAAGATCACGCGGAAATCGACTCATCGCCGTCTTTCTCAGCAGACTAATGGAGCCGCTGTCACCAGGAACAGACCGGATGACTTTGCCGATCACCTTGAAGGTGCCGTCGACTAGATCAGAAAGCGAAGGGTCGTTGAGAAACTGCTCTTCCACCGTCAGCAGCGCACGCCAACCGCTTGGCAGAACGTCCGCAACAAGATCTTGAGTCCCCCCAGCCTTGAGTGACATGGCAAGGGCTTTCAGTTGTTCATGCAATCTCTTCGGATCCTGCTGGGCCTGCAATTGTCCCTTCTTGGCCTGCGCCGACTTAGGAGGATCGGAGAAAACCATACAAGAATTCAGGATTTCGAGAAGAGAATCCGGGCCTTCGATCAGAGGATTACGACGCAGGGATGCCGTGAACTCAACGAACTCTCCGGGTTGCGGTGCTTTATCGGGATCGTAGGAATGCAAGGCTTTTCGCTCAGTCAATAAATTGCGGAGAGTAAAGAATAGGGACGCCGGTGTGTGGACCCGCTCGGAGGCACTTGTGTGCTCCGATGCTCCTTCCGCTTCATGCGCCACATTTCCTGACAGGTTGACACGCAGAAGTGATGATAGCGCCTGACCGAGCCCAAACACACCAGTCAATTCGCCTTTCGTCCGCTCAATATCACATCTGGCTTCCGAGACACGCGTCACGGTCGCGATCCCGCCTTCAAGCATCGCGACGAGATCGAAGACTAGCCGCTGGTTTAAATAGACGGGAACGATAAGATCAGACTTTTCGCTCTCCATTTCTCAATTTCAAGTACCATTATAGATGAGACAAATCACGCGAGATGGCGAACAGCGACCACAGTTACCTATCCCACCCTCATTTCCTCCGTTTGAACCAGTACATCGCCCCATCACCCGAAGACAGTTCCCAGCCTTCTTCCCCCAGTTTGTTGAATTCTTCGACGAGAGGTTCCATTGCCTTGTCGATCAAAGCCTTTGAGTCTGCGGAAGTGCTACCCTCCTACATCAGCCTGGCGGAATTCTGCATTGAGAAATCGAGCATGTTAAACACCTGATATTCCCGCTGTACTTTGACCGGTTCTTTTTGTCCCTCTGTGCTGCCAAACGCAAACAGGACAGCCACAAACGCGACCAGCACACCAACCACACCGAGTTGTTTCGTCATTGGAAATCCTCCCTGTTACTCATCGCTCCTCTGCGGCACGAAACACACCGTCCGCTCGAAGAGATTATGATCTCATTTCCCGCAGCGAATCCCCGCCTCAGCTCGCCGCTTGGCCTTTTTCAGGAGGAACAAAGTGAGGAACCTCAATCCCGGAATCCGCCACGCGATTCATGCAAACAAAGGCTGAGAACCAGCCCCATCGCCAGCAAATTGGTCAACATGAACGACCCCCCCTTCGAGACGAAGGTCAGCGGCAAACCCGTGATCGGCAAGAGTCCCATCGCCATGCCGATATTGATGATGACATGCGCGGCATATAGGGACATTACGCCGCAAATGACCAGCGCACCTGCAAGGTGTTTGCTGTTCTGAGCGCGGATCAGACCTCGCGCAATCAGGAGCGTAATCAGACCAAGAAAAATTGCGCATCCCAGAAATCCCCATTGTTCCGCCATAACGGAAAAGACAAAATCCGTCTCGACTTCGGGAAGGAACTGCAACCGGCTCTGGGTTCCCTGCCCCCATCCATGTCCCCAAAATCCGCCGGAGCCGACCGCAATTTTCGACTGGATGGCATTCCAGTTGACATCTTGAGTGCTGAAAGTAGGATTCATATATCCGTAAATTCGGTTCTTCCAATGAAGCGGGAACTGTTCCCATATCCCCGGTCCGAATACACGCACGCCGACATAAGTCCCCAGATTCAGCACTCCGAAGGTAGCAAAAACCGGCAGAGTGACCTCTCGATACAACGCATACACCAGGATCGCACAGAGAACAACAAGCCAGACGAGGAAATAAAAGAGACCGGATGACATCCCCAGAAACCCCAGGAACGGCGAAAACAACAGCAGAAAGTAGGCAGGGTCCAACCCGGCAATGTACATCATAATCAGCGTGATCGGGGCATAAATCATGGCGGTCCCCAAATCCGGTTGCGCCAGGGTCATTACCGCCGGGATGGCCCCGATCAGCAACGGCTCGAACAAACCCCAGAATCCTTTAACTTCCCCTCCGTGTCGGGCCAGCCGATGGGCCAGAAACAAGATTACAAACAGTTTCATAAACTCCGACGGCTGAAAGCGAAGCGGCAACCCCGGAACGAGAATCCATGAATGTGCCCCTTTGATGGGGCGTGTATAAAAAGCGGCCACAAGCAAACCCAAGCCGACGATATAAAGGAACCAGGAAGATTTCAGAAGCCACTCGACTCGGATCAAAAGACAGCAAAGAATGCCCGCCAGACCGATGCCGATCCAGAGCGCCTGCCGAACCCAAAGGCCTTCCATATCCGGCCTGCCATAGGTCGCTCCGGCGATCAATATGACCCCCATGGCAGTCAACGCAAACACGTTGAGCAGCAGGAGGTAGTCCACATTACGCAATGTCTTCGCGTCCACCGTTCAAATAAAACTCCAGGAAGTCTTTAACCACGGGCGAGGCGGATTCGCCGCCGTGCCCTCCGTGTTCCAGCAGGAACACGACCACGATCTCGGGAATGTTGTCCTTATCGAGACCGGCATCGCCGACCGGCGGGCTGACCGGACCGAAACAGACATACCACGCATGGGGTTCCAATGGAGGTTTCTCCGCCGTTCCGGTCTTCCCCATCATGGGGAATCCAACAATCTGGCATCGTCTGCCGGTTCCGTTGTCGGCATTGACTACCTCCCACATTCCGCGTCGAACCAGGTCCCATGTCTTCGGAGATGCCTTGATCGTTCCCGTGACTTTTGGCGGAAACGGTTCGATCCAGGTTTCCCCGGACGTCGAATGGACCACCCCCGCCGCTACCCGTGGGGCATAGATCGTCCCGCCATTGGCGATTGCGGAAACCGCCACACCGAGTTGCATCGGAGTCACCAACACATCTCCCTGCCCGATAGCGGTGTTGATGGTGTATCCCGCGTACCACGGACGTTTCGTAAGTTTGGATGGAAAGGGTACCCACTTCTCATAGGGAATATCGATCCCGGTTTTCATTCCAAGATGAAAATTCTCGGCCCAGCGTGCCATCTTTGTAATTCCCAGCTCCTTCCCGGATTTATAGAAAAACACATCACAGGAAATACGCAGGGCTTCCACAATACCGACGTTGCCGTGCCCGTACTTGCGCCAGCAACGCCAAATCTGATTCTGTCCCAGGGAAAAATATCCCGGGCAAAACTCCCTGGAGTTCTGGTTAATAATCCCCTCCTCCAACAGTCCGAAAGACTCGAAAATCTTGAATACGGAACCGGGAGGATACAGACCGGCTATGGCCCGGTGCGTCAAAGGGTGGGAAGTATCGTTGGACAGACGACCCGCATCTCTGCGGTATGTATTCGGATTGTAACGCGGGCTGCCGGCCATGCAGAGCACCGCGCCGTTTCGGGGGTCCATGGCAATCAGCACGCCGACCGAAGCCCCAAGAACCTCTTCTGCTTTCCTCTGAAGCCGCAGATCGAGATTCAGAATAATGTCGCTTCCGCGCTCTGCGGGCGATTCTACACGCAGCACCTCCCGCAGGCGACGGAAACTATCCAATTGAACAATCTGCTGACCATCCCGTCCCCGAAGCCAGGATTCATAGCTGGACTCGATTCCGCTCCTTCCAATCCGGTCTCCCATGCGATACCCCTGATCCTGCAATTGTTTGAGGCGTTCGGAGTCGATTTCACTTACATATCCCAACACATGCGCCGCAAGATCGTCATGCAGCCAATGTCGCCCCGGAACACTTTCCATTACAATCCCCGGAAGTTCCAAAGCACGCTCGCTCACCGCCACCATGGTGTGAAATGGAACCGCCTGCAACAAAAGCCGCCGACCTTTCAAATCCGGAATGCTTCCCGCAATCTTGCTGCGAAGGAAACCCTCCGAATACCCGGTAATCTCCGAAAGAGTAACCAACAGTGCATCTTGTTGCTCTTTGTCCGGACACAACGACTTGTCGAAAAACAGGTTGTAATCCGGTCTATCCTCGGCCAGCACATTGAAATTCCGGTCAAGAATCCGCCCACGCATACTCGGAATCTTCACACTCTCTTCGTAATTCGCGATGGATTGCCGCACATATTGCTCACCCTCCAGAAATTGCAGAGACCATAGACGAAAAACCAGAACGGAGACGATCAGGCAAATCCCAATCCCCACCCGTCGGATGCGGTACACCGTCTCCATGGAGGGCATCCCCCCCCCGGCATATCGTCGTTTCCGTCTCATAATCCTACCGTGCCGAACAGGGATCGTTTTGTTTGAGATTGCCCCAACCGGCATAAAACCGGGAAAAGCAGGGCATCAAGGCCCGCTCCGATCAGGAGCAACTCAAAAAACCGTGTCTTCGCCACATCGGTCGAAAATCGAGAAAGCCACAAAACTATCGCCAGACCGCGAGTCGCAAAGGAAACAGCCAGCGCCAACAAAAACTGGGTGATGGTATACTCGAACCACACTTTCAGATTCATCCGGCGAACAATCAGGACAAGGAGAAGCCAGACCAGGGAATGATGCAGGAAAATCCCGTGCCGACCGGCATCCCAGGCCGCTCCCGCAACAAAAGCCAATGTCGGCACAGCATAATCATCCGTGCCGGATGCCTCCCACAGAAGCCATAAAACAAACAGCTGTGGATACGGCATCCCCGGCAGGAAAACCCGCCAGCTCATGTCCGCAAAAAACGCGAGAATGCAACCTAGATACAGATTCATTAATCCTGATGAATCAACCAAACGGGTTGAATGTCTCGTAACTGAAATGTTTTTTACAGAAACTCTCGTTCACTCCATTACCGTGTCCCAGGCTGGAAGCCTGTGCCACACTCATCTCCGAAAGACCACCTCTTGTCCCTCTCCCTCCGGGAGAGGAATTGGGTGAGGGTCCTCAAAACGATCCCATGTCAAACCCATCCACCTATCTGGCACTAAGAAACCTCCGATGCCTCAAGCAATTCCAGATCTTCTCGACGCTCGATATCGAGTAAAATCAACAGCTCATAAACCTTTCGAGCGTCGACGCACGGAGCCACTCGATAGGCTCCCTCCTGGGTTTCATCCGGCCCGATTACCTCGCCGACAAGAAGGTCCGGTGGAAAGACCCGCCCGAATCCCGACGTCAAAATCCGGTCTCCCGGCTCCGGGACAATATGCACATCGC
>JAKPRU010000309.1 GCA_029557025.1 Candidatus Omnitrophota bacterium
GAAGGATTGCATCACCTGGTGTATGAGGTTGTCGATAACTCCATCGATGAGGCCTCTGCCGGATTCGGGACTCGAATTGATGTGGTCATTCATTACGACAACAGCGTTACCGTGGAGGACGAAGGACGCGGTATCCCCGTCGGGAAACATCAAAGATACCCGGACAAAACTGCCCTGGAAGTCGTGCTGACCGTACTCCATGCCGGAGGAAAGTTCGACAACCGCTCCTATAAAACCTCCGGCGGACTCCATGGGGTCGGTGTTTCCGTCGTAAATGCGCTTTCGGATTGGCTGGAGGTGGACGTTAAGCGGGATGGATTCCTGTTTCACCAGCGATACAGCCATGGATTCCCTGAAGGACCATTGGAAAAGATCCGCCCCGCCAAAAGAACCGGAACGAAGATCACTTTCCACCCTGACCCGAAAATCTTCGAGACAATCGAATTCTCTTTTGAGGTCCTCGCGGTTCGTCTTCGTGAACTGGCTTTCCTGAACAGTGGCGTCACTATCACTCTCGTCGATGAACGGGTGGAAGGCAAACGAGTGGAGTTCTGTTTCAAAGGCGGCATTGTCGAATTCGTCAAGTTCCTGAACCAGAACAAAAACGTGCTCCACCGCACACCGATCAGCTTTCAGAAAGAACGGGAAATCCAGGAAGGCGAACAAACCAAGATGGTCTCCGTCGAGATCGCCATGCAATACAACGACGGATACCAGGAGAATATCTTCTCTTTTGCCAATAACATCAACACAAAAGAAGGCGGAACCCACCTTGTGGGGTTCCGTTCTGCTCTGACACGAACGGCAAACGACTATGCCCGGAAGAACGACCTGCTGAAAAAAGCGGACTACACCCTTACAGGCGATGATGTCCGCGAGGGGCTGACCGCGGTCATCAGCGTGAAATTGTCCCAGCCTCAATTCGAGGGCCAGACAAAAACAAAACTGGGGAACAGTGAGGTCAAAGGGCTTGTCGAATCCATCGTCAACGAAGGACTATCCGAATATTTTGAGGAAAATCCCGATGTCGCCCGAAGACTGATCGGAAAATGTGTGACCGCTGCCCAAGCGCGGGAAGCCGCCCGGAAAGCCCGCAACCTCGCCCGTCGCAAAAGCGCCATCGACAGTGGCGGTCTCCCCGGAAAACTGGCGGACTGCTCCGAACGCGAACCGGAACTCTGCGAGATTTTCCTCGTAGAGGGCGATTCCGCCGGCGGCTCCGCAAAACAAGGCCGGGACCGGCGCTTCCAGGCTGTCCTGCCGCTAAAAGGCAAAATCATCAATGTTGAAAAAGCCCGTTTGGACAAGGTTCTTTCAAACGAAGAAATCCAAACCATCATCGCCGCCTTGGGCACGGGCATCGGTGAGGATGATTTCGAGATATCCAAGTCCCGCTATCACAAGCTCATTATTATGACCGATGCCGATGTTGACGGTGCGCATATCCGCACACTGCTCCTGACCTTTTTCTTCCGCCAGATGCCGGAGCTCATCAAGAACGGCCTGGTATACATCGCGCAACCGCCGCTCTTCCGCGTCAAAAAAGGAAAACACGAACAGTATCTCGATACGGAAGCCGACCTGAACTCTTTCCTTATCGAGAATGCGACCGATGGCGCAACCTTGTACGTTCTGAACTCCGATCCCTCCGGCGAAGGTGAAAAAGTTCCACCGCAGCGGTTCCGGGAATTGCTGCGACATATTCTCCAACTGGAGGAATTTGCGCGGAAAATGAAACGGCGCGGAGTCTCCTTCCAAAAACTGCTCCGAGTACGCGAAGAACTCAACCGGGGACTGCCGTTGTATCAGATTGTCAGTGACGCAGGCGTAGAATATGCCTGGAGCGAGAAGGAGTTTACTGAAATCGTCCAGGCCCTGGAAGATGCCGGGGAAGAGAAACTCTGGGATATTGGGGAAGAAGGCCAGGATAAGCCGAAAGGTAACGGCAAAAAAATGCACTACCGCGTTGTGGAAATGCTGGAGGCGCAGGAACTCGAACCGATCATCAAAAAACTCGAAAAAATGGGCCTCAATTTCCTGGAAATATGGCCTGAGGAAGACGGTTATCTCAATGGTATCGCGAAGGGAAACGGAAATGAAAAAGCCCATTTCAAGCTGGTCTGTAAAGATTCCGAGGAACGGCTGACTACCCTGCCGGAATTGATGGAGGCGGTTCAGCGAACGGGCCGACGGGGAATCGGTATCCAGCGGTACAAGGGGCTGGGTGAAATGAACGCGGAACAGCTCTGGTCCACGACCATGAACCCGGAAACGCGAACCGTTTTGAAAGTGAGTCTCGAGGATGCGGTGGAGGCGGAGAATATCTTCACCATCCTGATGGGCGATCAGGTCGAACCGCGCCGCGAATTCATTCAGAACCACGCTCCGGAAGTACGATTCATTGATATCTGATTCCGAACAGTTTCTGCGGAGGGCGGCTCGAGTGTTGTGTACCTCCATTGTCTTTACAAGGATTTCACAAATTGCAGGCCCGTGCAGGCCACTTCCCGGAGAGGATTAGGGTGGGAGGTTCTTGAGGATGAACCGGTATCTTGCCTGCGGTTCTTCCGGGCCGGTGCATTCTCAAGATGATAGGGTTACACGACACCGGACCAGGAGCAACGTTCTGGATGGATTGTCTGTGCGGGGATTTGCCTGAAGGAACCGGCTGATGATTTACGGCTTTTTCTGGCTTATTGAGCACGAAATCGCAGGCATGAGCCTGCCGAGCGGCATCAATGCGGCTTCCCCCGATTCCTCCGAATCGGCAATGCAGGCATTCCGCGATGAAATTCGGGAATTGAAACTGCGCGGTATTCAGGCGATTGTTACGTTGACCGAGCGACCCCTTCATGCCGCGCTCATTCGCCGAAACGGATTCAAATACCTGCATCTTCCGGTTCCGGACATGAGTCCGCCGACTCTCGCGCAGGTAAAACAATTCCTGAAATTCACCCATGCCTGCAAAAAGGAAAAGCGGCCGGTTGTTGTGCATTGCCTGGGGGGAGTCGGACGGACGGGAACCTTCCTGGCCTGTTATCTTGTCAGCCGGGGTTACGATGCCGAGTCCGCCATTCGCGCCGTGCGCATCTGTCGCCCCGGAGCCATTGAAACGGATAGTCAGGAAGCATTTATTGAGCAGTTTGAAGCTGAGTGGAAAAGGATGCAGAAATAGTCCATGTTGAATCCTCCTTCCGAGCGAATTCGCTCCATCAATATTGAAGACGAAATGAGGACATCGTACATCTCGTACGCCATGTCCGTGATTATCCAGAGGGCGCTGCCGGATGCGCGGGATGGCCTCAAGCCGGTCCACCGACGTGTCATCTACGCCATGCGGGACCTCAACCTGAACCACCGTGCCCCGTTCAAAAAGAGCGCCGCCATTGTCGGGGAAACCATGGGAAAATATCACCCGCATGGGGACGCGGCGATTTACGACACCCTGGTCCGCATGGCCCAGGAATTCGCTTACCGATATCCGCTGGTGGATGGCCAAGGTAATTTCGGCTCCGTCGATGGCGACAGCCCGGCGGCCATGCGGTATACCGAAGCCCGTATGAAGGAAATCACCGAAACCCTCCTGACCGATATCGAGAAGGAAACTGTGGAGTTCATGCCGAATTATGACGGCAGCGTGAACGAACCCACCGTCCTTCCCGCCGAATTCCCCAACCTGCTTGTGAACGGCTCCACCGGCATCGCCGTCGGCATGGCAACAAACATTCCACCCCATAATCTCGGCGAGATCATCGATGCCACCGTCGCACTCATCGACAACCCGGACCTGAAAGTCCGCGACCTGTTTAAATATGTCAAAGGGCCGGACTTCCCCACCGGCGCGTGCATCTGCGGTGTCGAGGGCATTCATGAGGCCTATTCCACCGGGCGCGGTCGCGTTTTGGTGCGCGCGGTCGCACAGCGAGAGGTCCTCTCCGGCAATCGGGAGGCCATTGTCATTACCGAAATCCCTTACATGGTCAATAAGGCCAAGGTTCTCGAAGAACTCGCCGAACTGGTGAGGGAGAAAAAAATTGAGGGGATCAGCGATCTCCGCGATGAATCGGACCGTGATGGAATGCGCATGGTCATCGAACTGAAACGGGGAGAGAATCACGAAGTCATTCTCAACAATCTCTATAAACACACCCGGTTGCAATCGACCTTCGGAATCATTCTGCTGGCCCTTGTGGATGGCCGCCCGCAGTATTTGACTCTCAAAGATGCCTTGATGGAATTCATCAAGCATCGGCGGGAGGTCATTGTCCGTCGGACCCGGTTCGATCTCGCCAAGGCCGAACAGCGCGCTCATATCGTCGAAGGCTTGCGGATCGCCGTCATGAACATCGACGAAGTGGTGGCGATCATCCGAGGCAGCCGCAGTCGCGAAGAGGCCGCCACACGCCTTCGGGAGCGATTCGATCTCTCCGCCGAACAGACCAAGGCCATTCTGGAAATGCAGCTCCAGCGCCTCGTCGGC
>JAKPRU010000318.1 GCA_029557025.1 Candidatus Omnitrophota bacterium
CAAGGATTCGGCACTCGACCGTGCCGCCCTTGGTGACAAACAAGATGGACCCGAAAGAAGCAATAGCCCACCACAACAGATAGGCCCGATGTGGATTCTTTTCCTCCAGTCCCAGATACACCAACACACCCAGAATCGCCAGGAGCACAAATCCCCCTTCAAACGTGACGATATCCCCATATTCCGTGGTCAGTTTGGAAGAAACATGCCCGATCAACTCGCCGAGAGACCGCGTGGGGAATGTGCCCACCTGCCGACTCCAAACCTGGTCGAGATAATGGCCCTGGCTATAAGAGTCCATAAGCATGAACAGCAGCAGACAGGGTATCCCCAATGAGAAAAAAAACGTCCAGAAAAACCCCGGTTCGGCCTGCGGAGAAGATTTCTTCCGAAATGGGATGAAGCGGGGACGGAACCGGTAAATGAGATAAACGATCTGCAGCGCCAGATACGGAACGGCCGTCATATTGGTGAAAACTCCCAGGCTTCCGATCACGCCGGAAAGAATCAGGAGCAGTCCGGGACCCTTTTTGTCAAGCGCCCTCAGAAACAGATAAGTCTGGAGACATTGAATGAAGATCAGCAGGTGTTCAGACTGGTAGCCGCGACTCCACCAGACCCCTTCGGGGAGCCAAATATAAATCACCCCCGCCAGCGTGGAAATAAGTAAACTTTTTCCAATCTGCCCCGCAATGGCCCAGACCAGCGCGCCGGTCACAATACGGAGAATCGCCTGAAACACACGGACAACAACCAGCGAACCGCCACCGAGTTTTACCAGAATAGATCCGAGAAAAAGATGCAGCGGCGGCTGTGGCGAGGGCAGGTCAACATACAATTTCTCCCCTTCCGAAAGCTGCCAGGAAAGGTACAGATAATTCCCGTCGCCGAAATCGATGTATGTCAGATCAAGAGCTTGAATGCAGCAATAAAGATAAACCAGCGCCGCAAGAACAAAAAACAAATGATAGCAAGTCAGCTCGGCCGGAACGATTCGGCTCCATCGGGATTGGGGAGGCGCCGCTTTTTCCGTTTCGCGGGAAGGGAGATGGCTGTCGTCAACGGTAATATCAATCATTAGGAGGACATGTTCCAGGTCTTCTCGAATTTCCGTCGAGTGTACCGGGAAAGGAACAAAGAGCCAAGAAGCAGAGCACGTTGTCATTTCGACCGAGATTCCTCCCATTCGTTCAGAATAACAATGAAAGCAACAGCCGGACCAACCATCGAGCAAGACATTTGTTGAACAATGCACTAGGATGGTTCGGTGGTCTTTATCATCCTGAGATGTTTCAACAAAAGGAGAAGCAGCGGAAGTAAAAGATGAGAAATCAGGCGGTTGTGACTTTTCAGCCGGAAAGAAAAGCGATTTCAGTTCCGATCGGAACTTCCCTGCAGGATGCGATATCCAAAGCGGGAATCGACATGGAGTTTCCATGCGGCGGCCATGGGATTTGTGGGAAATGCCGAATCGATGTCAGGGGAGAAGTCAACTTGCCATCCGAAGAAGAGAGGGAGTTGTATACACCGGAGGAATTGGAGAACGGGTTGCGGCTGTGTTGCCGGGTGGAGATTCTTGGACCGGTCGATGTCAGAATGTTGCAAACACCGGCCAAAACGGATGTGATTCTCCAGGAAGGGGAGGAACCGGCGTACGAAATCCGGTCCCCTTTGCGCGTGGTGGACCTGGTTCTGCAACCGCCATCGGTGACAGATCAACGCGCCGATGAGGAGCGATTGCTGGAGGCTTTGCGCTCTCAAGGAATTCACGCCAAACCTCTTCCGGGACATCTTCTTCGCGATCTGCCCCGCGTTTTGCGAGAATCCAATTGGGCGGTCACGGCGGTTCTGTTCGGCGAGGATTGGCTCGCATTGCACTCACAGGGCACAACACGAGGCGTTTACGGAGTCGCGGTGGATTTGGGGACAACCACTGTGGTGGCATCCCTTCACGATGTCAAAACCGGTACGGAATTTGCAAAACGTGGAATGACGAACAGGCAGATTGTCTGTGGCAGCGATGTGATCTCACGGCTGAGCTATGTCCGGGAGAGAAAAGACGGCCTGGAAACGCTGCATCACCTCGCTACGGAGACGCTGAACAGGCTGATTGAGCAGCTGGTTGCGGACCATGGCATTTGGAAAGAGGAAATCTACGCGGTGAGCCTGGCAGGAAATACCATCATGCAGCAACTTTTTCTGCAAATGGACCCCACTCCGATCGCCTTTTCTCCGTTCGTTCCGGTCTGTCATCGCCCCACGGTATGGAAAGCGCGGGAGTTGGGAGTGAAGATTCACCCGGAGGGATGTGTCTGTGTGGCGCCGGTGATCGCCGGATATGTCGGGGGCGATATTGTGGCGGATATTCTTGCCGGTTCGCTTTATGAGTCCGACGAGACGGTGGTAATGTTGGACCTCGGAACAAACGCGGAGATAGTGTTGACATATCAACATGAAATGACCGCATGTGCCTGCGCGGCCGGACCGGCATTTGAGGGCGGCGAAATCTCGCAGGGTATGCGCGCCATGGAGGGAGCGATTGAACGGGTCTGGCGAGAAAGAGACGAGCTGCGTCTGGGGGTGATCGGAGACGCGGAACCGGCAGGCATTTGCGGATCGGGTCTGGTGGATGCACTGGCCCTGCTGCTCGAAACCGGCGTGGTGGATCAAACCGGACGGCTGCTGCCGCCGAAAGAATACTCCGGTCCCGACTGGCTTCGCGAGCGAATCAGGGAAAACGTCGAAGGAACCCGATTTGTCCTCTG
>JAKPRU010000320.1 GCA_029557025.1 Candidatus Omnitrophota bacterium
AAGGTCATGGATGAGCCTCTTGTTTCGATTGTCATTCCCGTTTTCAACCGGGAGGCTTTGGTCGGCGAGACACTGGATACGATTTTGGCGCAGACGTACCAGAATTGGGAGTGCATTCTCGTCGATGATGGTTCCACGGACTCTACTTTGGACGTGTTAGCCGGATATGTTGAAAAGGACGCCAGATTCAGGCTTTTTCAGCGCCCGGTGGAAAGATTGAAGGGGCCGTGTGCGTGTCGAAACTACGGCTTCGAAATGTCCGGGGGTGGGTTCATTCAGTTTTTTGACTCCGACGATTTGATGGATGTACACCATCTCGAGAAAAAGATGAGCCTGCTCAAGAGCCATCCCGAGTTCGATTTCGTTGTGTGTCAAACAGTTCCGTTTTCTGGAAGGAACGAAATCATCGGCAAACCTGCGAATCTTCGCTCCAACAACGTGTTCGAGGATTCGTTCCTCGGCAAGGTCGGTTTCGTAACATCTACTCCCCTGTGGCGGAGGCACTGCCTCGTGGGCCTCGATCACCTTTTTGACGAGACATTGATCATCGGTGACGAGACGGAGTTCCACGCAAGGGTTCTGCTGCACTTCAGGAATTACGGGATCATCGAGGAGCCGCTAGTCCTCCGGCGCGAACATGGGGATTCGACCACCGGCCGCCTCCGAGGGAGGGATGCGCGCGTTTTGTCATCGTCTTTGAATTCCCGGCGCAAAATCTTCAATACCGTAAACTCAAATGGTGCGATGACAGATCGGCTTGCGGATCATTTCCGGATGTCGGCGTTCGCACACTATGTGAGGGGGCTCAACGCAGGAAGCGCGGAGGTCGCGGAGGACGCGTACGCGCTTGCACGTGGGATTGCGGGATCCGGGCTGCCCAGATACTTGTATCTGTCCCTTTTCAAGTTCGCCTCAGCGACCAGCAGGCTATTTGGCAAACGCTGCACCTACGCGGCCGGGGGTGCCATACACATGGCCGTGAAATATTCGCTTGCAGCCTATCGATCGGTTGGAAGGGCACTCGGTTTTCAGCCCTCAAGGTGCAGGTAATCCTGAAGGGAAGCAGCGCGGCGGCGCATGGTCTGTTGTTATGGCACCATCTTCCGCAAAGCCATGATGGGGCCCCCGAGTGCGCAAGGGATCATGGTCCATCGTTTCCGGAAGCAAACGCTGAAGGGGGCATCGAAACCGTGGGCAATGCGTTGGTATCCGTTGTGATTCCGTGTTACAACCGGGAGACGTTGGTCGGGGAGACCCTCGATTCCGTTCTCGCACAGACGTACGAGAACTGGGAATGCATCGTTGTGGATGATGGTTCCACAGACTCGACACTGGAAGTGCTGCGGAGCTATACGGCGAGGGATCCCCGATTTCGCGTGTTCCAGCGTCCTCCACAACGGGAAAAAGGACCCTGCGCGTGCAGGAATTTCGGATTCGAGAACTCGCGGGGTGAGTACATTCAATTTTTCGATTCCGATGACCTCATGCATCCGCGGCACTTGGAGATGAAGGCTGATCTATTGGCCGAACACCCGGAGTTCAGCTTCGTGGTCTGCCAGACAGAACCGTTCGGCGATGATGTGGAGCTGAGGCGTTGCGCTGCCAAAAACCTCCGATCCAAAAACGTGTTCGAGGACTTCATATTGGGGAGAATCGGGTTCCTTACGAACGCTCCGTTGTGGCGCAGGTGTTGTTTTGAGGGCATGGCAAAGCTCTTTGATGAAGGGTTACGCAGGGGCGATGAGCCCGAGTTCTACTTGCGCGTCATGGCACGCCATCGGACGTACGGGGTCTTGGATGAACCTCTGATTTTACAGCGGATCCATGGCAGGTCTCTCACCGGGCAGTATCTTCAGAACGACGTTGACCTAACGACGTCGTTTTTCAGGGCAGTGCGTATGATGTTCGACACGGCACGCGCCGCAGACGGATTGAGCAAGCCGGTTTCAGACCATTTCGGGTTGTTGGCGTTCCATTTTTTTAGAGTCGGGACGCGCTTCGGTGACGAGGGCCTGGTAAGCCAAGCACGTGCTTTCGTAGCGGAAATCGCCGGTGTGGGAGCGTTGCGATCCTTTTATTCCGGCGCTTTTCGGTCTTACGCGGCATCCAACCGGCTATCCGGCGGAAGTTGTGGGGTGATTCTAGGCAAATTGTGGTACAAGGGAATCCAGTGTTGCCTTGCGATCCGCCGGATTTGGCTCCGAATGTCAGCGTTCGCTGCCCCGAAGATCAACCCGCCCAGCGGATGAAGCGGTACGCCCCCGATTCCACAGGAATTCCGTGAGGCGTCCGTGAATCCTTT
>JAKPRU010000328.1 GCA_029557025.1 Candidatus Omnitrophota bacterium
CCTGTTCACCAACCATTTCTGCACGACCTCCATCTGCATGACCAGCCGGGCTACGATTTTCACCGGCCTGTATTCCCGCTGCCACACCATCCATGATTTCAATCTGCCCCTGCCGGAATGTCTGTTCCCGGTGTCTTACCCGATGGCCCTTCGCCGTGCGGGATATCGAACGGGATTTGTCGGGAAATGGGGGTTGGGCGGAGACCTTCCCGAAAAGGATTTTGATTATTTCAAAGGATTCCCCGGCCAGGGACAGTATTTTCACGAAATCGACGGCCGGCGAGTTCATTTAACCCGCATCCTGACCGACCAGGCCGAGGAGTTCCTTCGGGGCTGCTCCCCCAATCAGCCGTTCTGCCTGTCGGTGAGTTTCAAATCCCCGCATGTGCAGGATGGCGAATTCCCGCCGTTTCAGTTTGACCCTGCCCTGGCGGATCTTTATGAAAATGACCGGATTCCTGTCCCGCCAACGGCCACGGAGGCGCATTTTGCGGCGCTGCCCGAATTTTTACAGAAATCCGAGGGCCGGGTACGCTGGGGGCAGCGGTTTGCCACGCCGGAGATGTACCAGGACTCGGTGAAAGGGTATCTGCGCTTGATTAGCGGTGTAGACCGCGCGGTCGGGGAGATCCTGGAATGCCTGGAACAGCAAGGCGCTCTTGACCGCACGGTGATTCTTTTCACATCCGATAACGGCTTTTTCCTGGGCGAACACGGCCTTGCGGGCAAGTGGCTGATGTATGAGGAATCCATTCGTATCCCGATGATTCTGTGGCATCCATGTTTTCCTCCGTCCCAACGGGGACAGAAAATCGACAAAATGACATTGAATATCGATATCGCCCCGACCATCCTGGACCTTGCCGGGCTGCAGGTTCCGCCTTGGATGCAGGGGCGAAGCCTGATGCCGCTTGCATCCGGCAAGTCCGTTCCCTGGCGGCAGGAATGGTTCTATGAGCATCTGTTCAAACATCCCGCAATTCCGAAGAATGAGGGGGTGCGGACGGAACGCTGGAAATACATTCGTTACATGGAGCAGGACCCGATTTACGAAGAACTGTATGATCTGGAGAACGATCCGGTAGAGGAACACAACCTGGTTGGTAGTTCTTCTCATCGACAGATCCTCGATAGGCTGCGGGGGCGACGAGAGAAATGGATTCAATCGTTAGAGAATTGGAAATTAGAGAGTCCGGTTCCATGGCAGGAACCGGTATGACTATCGCATCTATTTTTCTCCCTCTCCTTCCGGGAGGGAGTTGGGGAGGGGGAAAGAAGGATCTATCTTGCAGGCGATTACGGAGCATTAAACAATCGAGTAATATAGATGAAAGGCAACTTTACCATGACATTACTTAAGAACTTACTCTTTCCATTCTGCCTCTGTGCAATGATGGCGCTTCCTGTGCTGGGGCAGGGAATCGACGACTGGGCAAAAGCCGAACAGAACGGCGAGCAGGCACGGAAAGCGCTGCTTCATTGCAGACAATTTGTCTATGCCTGGCTGGACCATGCCGACCCGTCTGAAAATCATATCCTTCGCAACAGCGCCTTTATTCGGGAAGCGGCCTATTCACCAAACGGCATCCGCTAGGAAACCGTCGGCCCGGGAGAGGAATATCTGAAAGTACACAAAAAACCAGGTACGATATTCGCCAATGGGACACCCTTACCTCGGCTTGAAAAAGGGGGTTACCGCAAAGAGGGGTGGTGGTATGATGAGTCTTCACGTCTGTTGAAGGTGGCACATCACAGGACAGGGATTGAAATCAATTTCTGAGGCATTCTGTTCAGTGGATTGTTTTTTACCAAGCCCTCCGGCTAATCTTGGGAGCGCGACTCCGGCGGGGCCGCTTATTGCGTAAAGAAAGCATCATCGAGCCTTACCAGAGCAGCCGCTCGCTTGAGGGCTTTCTCGCCGGAATCTCCATTTGCCTGACAAGGCGGGCCAAACCAAATCCCGACGGTTGATAAAGCGCCTTCGATTTGCACCAATCGAAATACTGACAGGTATCCGAATTCTCATCGAAATCATTCACACAAAGATCCAGACCGATTTCGATTCCCTTATCCAATCCGGACACGCCCAAGTCGGTCCAGGGAACGGCCATTTCGGTTATATATCCCTCATCCGGCCGGTCATCGTTCAGGGTTCCGGCGATCACGGTCTTGGAGAGCGCATTCCCGTTCCATGAGTTGTCGATCTTGCCGTCCGATGTGCCCCGGCTATCAAGGATTGCATCGTTCAGATTGACATGCCAACAATAGTCATCCTGTAGCCATTTGTCGCTGCGATCCAATCGAGTATCGATCAGGATTTCCACCCCATCATCGCCGGAAAATGCTGTATCGTGTTCCGTGTGCGTGGCGCGGAGGGATGAATCCTTAACGGAAAAGGCAAAATAGAGGTATTGCTTGTCCCACAGTACCCATACCCGTGCCGTATTGCGATTCGGCGGGTCGATGTCATCCATGAAAAACACCGGCTGCGCGTTCTGCCAGGACGCCTCATCCATGATGCCGTCCACGCGGATTGCCTCCGGTGTATAGGCCACCTCCATTACACAGGGCCATGGGGCAATCGCCATCCTCTCCAGCGGCTCCGAGGTCCGGCAGCCGGTGACGGCTGTCAACATCAGTAAGGTAACCGATAGGATGACCGCATGTTGTCTACTCATTTCTGAGATGCACCTCCAAGCCACTCTCTTTCCCTCTGTTATCCCCGTTGGTTTTATTCGCCCTGTTGTCCGCCTCTTCTTTCTTTTCCTCTGGGAGAAGGTTGGAACGACGGTTCCGGAATGCCGATACGTCAAAGCGATTCGACTACTCCACACTAGGGTTCCTCGAATGGTGAGAACAGCACGCTGACCGACTCGCCGTTGTGGATACGCCGGATCGCCTTTGCGAACATCCGCGCCACCGAGAGTACTCGGATCTTGTCGATCCGTTTCTTGCCCTCCACCGGGATGGTGTTCGTGACAACAACCTCTTTCAGTGAGGATTCCTGGATACGCTCAACTGCTTGGCCCACGAGAACCGGATGCACGGCCCCGGCGCTGATTTCGAGCGCGCCGGAATCCTCAAGCGCGCTTACCGTATTCAGCAAAGACCCGCCGGTGCTGATTTCATCATCCATAATGATCGCGCGCTTGCCTTTAACATCGCCGATAATGTGCCGGACCACGGATTGATCGTCGTTTCCGCCCCGTCGCTTATCCACAATGGCCAGGGGCAAGTTCAGTTGTCGGGCAAACTTTTCGGCTCGTTTGGCGCTTCCGGCGTCCGGGGCCACAACCACGCAATCGGCCAAATCCTGGTAACGCCAATAATCCACCAGAATGGGTGTGGCAATCAGATGGTCCGTTGGAATCCGGAAGAATCCCTGAATCTGGAACGAGTGAAGATTCATCGTCAGGATTCGGTCCGCTCCGGCGGCTTCCAGCAAATCGGCGACCAACCGTGCGGCGATAGATATCCTTGGCTGATCCTTCTTGTCCGATCGCACATACGGAAAATACGGAAGCACCGCGGTCACTCGACATGCCGAGGCATGTTTCAGCGCATCAATCATCAACAGCAATTCCATCAGTCGCGTGTTGACCGGAGAACACGAGGTCTGCACAACAAACACATCACATTCCCGCACATTTTCCTGAATCTTGACAAAGAGATTCTCATTGGCGAATTCCTGGATTTCTACTTTTCCAGGTTCGATATCCAGATACGGACAAATCTCGTTCACGAGGCTCTTGCTCGCGTTACCGCTGAAAACTTTCAAGGCTCTGCCTGTTCCTGCTGTCATTCTTCTACTCCATGCGGTTTCCGATAATGTCTTTGTCAGGTCTGCTCAACAGCAGAACCTCCGCCCTCCCAGTAAACGGAGCGTGAAATCAAAACCGAGTTCTCCGGCCCGCTTCTCCGCGTGTTCCGAGAAATCGGTGAAGAAGGGCATCAGTCCGCTGCCCGGCGACCCGAAACGCGCCCCGTCCACAAGAATACCCTTGATGCCTTCCGTTTTAACCATTTGTGCATACGAGGCCAGCGCGGCGTCCTGAATTTCGGGACAGCAGGGCGACCCGGAACCGAACCAGACCTGCGGTGCGCCCTCGATATCACGGGCCTTCAACGCATCATCGTCGCGTATCAGCGGGAAACCGCTTCCGCACAACCACGCTTCCATGC
>JAKPRU010000330.1 GCA_029557025.1 Candidatus Omnitrophota bacterium
CATTTGGTCGACTTGATCAAAGAGGCGCTGCGCAGCGAAATGAAGCGCGACGGGAATGCATCCGTCGCACCAGGAGGAAAAGGATGAATAAAAAACCGTTCGCAAATCACGACTCGCTGCGGAAAATCGTGGCGCAATATCCGACTCCGTTCCATTTGTACGACGAGAAGGGCATCCGCGAGACCGCACGCGCATTACACAGGGCGTTTGCCTGGAATCGGGGATTTCGTGAATATTTTGCGGTCAAGGCCAATCCGAATCCTTCGATCCTGCGAATTCTCCGGGAGGAGGGATGCGGAGCGGATTGCTCCTCCCTGACCGAACTGATGCTTGCGGAACGTGTCGGGTTTTCCGGTCCTGACATCATGTTTTCTTCCAACGCGACCCCGGCAGAGGAGTTTCGGCTGGCCCGCAGACTGGGCGCTGTGATCAATCTGGACGATATCACCCACATCGATTATCTCGAACGCCATGCCGGACTGCCAGACACGCTGTGCTGCCGGTTCAATCCGGGCGGAACGTTCCGGCTGGGGAACGACATCATGGACCAGCCGGGCGAGGCAAAATACGGATTTACAAAGGATCAATTGACCTCGGGTTTTCGTATTTTGCGTCAAAAAGGCGTGCGCCGGTTCGGTTTGCACGCGTTTCTGGCCAGCAACACGACCGGCAACGCGTATTATCCCGCGCTGGCGGAAATCCTCTTTCGGACCGCGGTCGAACTCAAGCGGGAGACAGGGATCGCCGTTTCGTCCGTCAATCTTTCCGGCGGTGTCGGGATTCCATACCATCCGGACCAGGTGCCGAGCGACATCGCGGCGATCGGGGAGGGGGTGCGTGCCGCGTATGAGGCCATCCTGGAGCCGGAAGGCATGGGGGATGTCGAAATCCACACGGAACTCGGACGCTATATGTTGGGGCCGCACGGGTGTCTTGTGGCGACCGCCATCCATGAAAAGCACACTTACAAGGAGTACATCGGGCTGGATGCGTGCGCCGCGAACCTGATGCGGCCTGCCATGTACGGCTCCTATCACCACATCACCGTGTCGGGAAAAGAAGACCTCCCGTGTGACCATGTGTACGACGTCACGGGATCTTTGTGCGAGAACAACGACAAATTCGCCATCGACCGTCCGCTCCCGGCCATCGAAACCGGCGATTTGCTGGTGATCCACGAC
>JAKPRU010000335.1 GCA_029557025.1 Candidatus Omnitrophota bacterium
GATCATACGAGATAAATTCATCTCCCTGAAGCCTGTCTTCGATGAACAATCGCGGCGGCTGTGGGCGGCCACGGAAGCCCGGGTGCTGGGTCGGGGCGGGATTTCCATCGTGTCCCGCGCCACCGGCCTCTCCCGCACTACCATACACCAGGGAATCAAAGACCTGGTGGAAGCGCAACGTTCTTCCTTCCCGATAAGAGGACGTACTCGGTCGCCGGGAGGAGGTCGAAAACCGATTACGGAATATGATCCCACGATCGTGACGGATCTGGATCATCTCGTCGAACCGTTATCCCGCGGGGACCCGGAATCCCCGTTGCGCTGGACCTGCAAAAGTGTCCGCCAACTGGCAGCGGCCCTGCAAGATCTCGGCCACCGGATTGCCCGCCAAAAGGTCGCCCATCTACTGGCGGAACTCGGCTACAGTTTGCAGGCGAACCGCAAAACCCGAGAAGGCAAACAACACCCGGATCGCGACGCCCAATTTCACCATATCCGGGAGCGCGTAGAGCAGTTTCAGCAGCGCCAGCAGCCGGTGATTTCCGTGGATACCAAGAAGAAAGAATTGGTCGGCGACTTTAAAAACGGGGGACGGGAATGGCACCCCCGGGGAAATCCCGAACCGGTTCGGGTCTATGATTTCGTCGATAAACAAAAGGGCAAAGTCAATCCCTATGGCGTCTATGACCCCACGGCGGATCAAGGGTGGGTGAGTGTCGGCACGGATCATGATACGGCGGAGTTCGCGGTCGAAAGCATTCGCCGCTGGTGGAACCAGATGGGCGCGGCATATTATCCCGGTGCCCGAGAATTGTTGATTACCGCCGATTGCGGGGGCAGCAATGGATACCGGGTACGCTTGTGGAAAACCGCGTTGCAACAATTGGCGGAGGAAACCGGATTGAAAATCTCTGTGTGTCATTTTCCTCCCGGGACCAGCAAATGGAATAAGATTGAACATCGGTTGTTTTCTTTCATCAGCCTGAATTGGCGGGGGAAGCCGTTGATCAGCCATGAGGTAATTGTAAATCTGATCGGGAGTACGACCACGCAAAGCGGATTGCAGGTCCGGGCCGAACTGGACACTCAAAAATACGCGAAAGGCATTAAAATCACGGAGGCGGAACTTAGCCAGATCAATTTGATCAAAGAGGCTTTTCACGGGGAATGGAATTATTCTATTGCCCCGAAATGTTCAAGTTAATTATGGACAACTCCAAAGTTTCCACCGATATAA
>JAKPRU010000347.1 GCA_029557025.1 Candidatus Omnitrophota bacterium
TACACGTATCCCTCGTAGGCATCATCAAAAATGACCACAAGCCATTTGTTTCCCGACGCCGCCAATTCCAGCAGGCTTTTCTTGATCGCCTCCGCCTCGGCGCGCGGCGGAGAGTAACCCGTGGGATTATTGGGAAAGTTGAGGATCAGGATGGCATGATCCTGCCGTCTCCAGACCGAACGAATTGCATCGCACATCCCATCGATATTGAATCGGTCGGCGCTAAAAAACGGAAACTCGGCCGGTTTGCCTCCCAAGTTGATCTCGATTATATTGTCGTAGTTTTCCCAGCGCTTATCGGGAACCACCACGGGATCTCCCGGGGCGACAAACAATTTCAGGGTATTGTGCAGTCCGCCGGTAATGCCCGGAGTAACTTGGCACTGCCCCAGAATCGGATCGAGCGACTTGGCTTGCTCGCCCGCCTTTCGGAGAATCCAGTTTCGCCAAGCCGAGCTGAATGCGGGCAGCCCCTTGTCGGGCGCGTAGGGGAAAATCTGCTCAGGGTCCAGGTTCGGAATGTATTTTTTCATCGACGGCAACGCCATCGTGACTTTCTTGTCCCCTCCGGTTCCGAATACCTGTTGGGCTTTCCCTTTGGCGGTGCCGATGGTTCCGTTGATCTCCGCTTCCGCTTTCGCCCGTCCGGACCAATGAAAAATCCCCGCGGGCAGGTGCATGTTCTGCCCCCAGGGCGACAAAAGACTCATCGCACCCACTTTCTCCAATGCTTCGAACTTCATCTTGGTTCCTCCTTCCCGGCATAGTGATCTGGCGGATGCCGGGGCAAATCTCTCCTTGCGGAACCACAACGGTAACATTCCGAGAGTTTGTCGTGTAGACAGGTCCCGATGTGACTCTTATTTCAAAAATCGGGTTGTGGTCAGTTCCCAATCGCGATAGGACGTGCCGAACAGGAAATAAAACTTCTGGCGATAATGGGGCTTGGACTCCGATATCTTGTCTTTCCAGGGACCGTCCGCAACCTCCGAGGCATCCACAAAACGCCAATTCACCTGATTCCTTCCGCCCAGCCCGATCGCGTTTGCCAGGGCCGGAGAAAGATCAATTCCGGCGTTGTTCAGGATTCTGCGGGGCTTTCGCACTCCGCTTCCCTGGTCACCACGATAGATATTCCAGTATTCCCCCTCATGGAGTTCGGCAAACGGACGGGTCTTGCCGGTCGGATCGAAAACATAATCCACGTCGTTCACAAACCACGGCCCTACATCCTCCCATTGCCCGAATGCACGATTTCCGGTCGAGACCAACACAACCTCCACCCACCGATTCTTGCAGGGACCATACCCATTGAACCCCGGAACCCGGTCATTAAACGGCAAAGCCAGGTAATACGGGTTTTCATCGAGGGCATCCGAGTCGTTCCAGGCAGTCTGCGGAGTGGGATACTCTGCAATATCGAAATAGGTCGCCGTGATATTCTTATGCCAAGCCTCTGACGACGCCGACAGGTCCGGGGATTGCTCACTTTCCCGAGCCGGAACTGGGGTGGCTTCTCCTTTTCGCGACGTCGATTCCACCTGTTCGGAAGAGGTCCGTTTATGAGACAGATTGAAAACTGAACCCAGCTCTGACTCTACACAGGAAAAAACGCAAAACAAAACAAGAACCGACAGCAAAAAAGAAAAGGGGTGGTTTCGCCGAACCATAATTTCTCTCCGCGAATCGCATCTGTGCAAAAATGGCACACCTTTTTTGCCCTCTCCTGCACAACTGCTTGGTTTTTTGCTATCTATAGCATGGCATATCTCTTGCTCAAGTTTGACCTGTGACTACGTAGGAGGTCAAGACAAGATGAGATTAGACACATTAACCTTAAAATCGCAAGAAGCCCTTCGGGACGCCCAACAGCTCGCCGAGGAGCATCACCATCAGGAAATCACCTGCGAACACCTTCTTCTTGCGCTGTTGGGACAAGAGGAGGGAATTGTTCCATCCTTGCTGAAAAAGATCGGAGTGGATATCGCCCAGCTCGCAAGAGCCTTGTCGGAAGATTTGGCCAAACGGGCAAAAATTTACGGTGACGGGAGTGTGCAGGCGTCCCTTTCCCGAAGCGCCGTCGCCGCAATCAACGCCGCCGAAAAGGAAGCCGCTCGACTGGGAGACCAGTATGTCAGCACCGAACATCTGCTTCTGGGTATCGTCCAACAGACCAAAACCCCAGCCGCGCAGCGACTGGCTTCAGCCGGTATCACCAGCCGGGCCATTTATGATGCCTTAAAATCCTACCGGGGCAATCAGCGCGTCTCCTCCCAGGAACCGGAGTCCACCTATAACGCCCTGGATCGCTATGCGGTCGATCTGGTGGCGCTGGCACGGCAGGGAAAACTCGACCCCGTGATCGGGCGCGATGATGAAATCCGCCGCCTGATGCAGGTTCTCTCGCGACGCACCAAGAACAATCCGGTTCTGATCGGCGACCCCGGCGTTGGCAAGACAGCCCTCGTGGAAGGTCTTGCGCAGCGGATTGCCGATGGAGACGTGCCGGAATCCCTCAAGAACCGTAGGCTTCTCGCCCTGGATATGGGGCAACTTGTGGCCGGCGCGAAATATCGCGGCGAGTTTGAGGAACGCATGAAAGCCGTCATGAACGAAATCCGCGCAGCGGAAGGCGAGATTATCCTATTCCTGGATGAGCTCCACACCGTGGTCGGCGCGGGCGCGGCGGAGGGTTCTGTCGATGCCTCCAATTTGCTCAAACCCGCCTTGGCTAGGGGCGAACTTCGCTGCATCGGCGCAACCACACTCAACGAATATCGAAAATACATCGAAAAAGACGCCGCCCTGGAACGACGATTCCAGCCGATTTATGTCGGCGAACCGACAGTGGAAGATACCATCGCCATTCTGCGCGGCCTGAAAGAGAAATACGAAGTTCATCACGGTGTTCGCATCACCGATTCCGCCCTGGTCGCCGCCGCCACACTCTCCCACCGCTACATCACCGATCGTTTCCTGCCGGATAAGGCCATCGACCTGGTCGATGAAGCGGCCTCACGGCTCCGTATCGAAATCGACAGTATGCCGACCGAACTGGACGAAATCACCCGCCGCATTCGCCAGATGGAAATCGAACGCCAGGCGCTCAAAAAGGAAAAAGACGATATCTCGAAAAAACGCCTGGCCGATCTGGAAAAAAACCTCGCCGATTTGCGGGAAGAGGAAAAGGCCCTGCGGGCACACTGGGAGAACGAAAAGAAAGCCATTCATCGTATCCAGGAACTCAAAGAACGAATCGAACAGACTCACCTGGAAGAGCAGTCCGCAGAACGTCGCGGCGATCTCTCACGAGTCGCCGAACTGCGGTATGGCGTGATTGTCGGCCTGCAGAAGGAACTGGCCGCCGAACAGGAGCGACTCAAGGAGCTCCAGAAAACCCGCAAGATGCTTAAAGAGGAAGTGGACGAGGAAGACATTGCGGGAGTTGTCTCTCGTTGGACCGGCATTCCGGTACAACGCATGATGGAAGGCGAAATAGAAAAAATGCGCCATATCGAGGAGAGCCTGCGCAGCCGCGTCGTCGGTCAGGACACTGCGATCCGGCTGGTGTCCGAGGCGGTTCGGCGATCCCGCGCGGGCCTCTCGGACCCGTCACGCCCCATCGGCTCTTTCCTGTTTCTCGGACCAACCGGAGTCGGAAAAACCGAACTGGCACGATCATTGGCTTGGTTCCTGTTCGATGATGAAACCCATATCGTTCGTATCGATATGAGCGAATACACCGAGCGGCACACCGTCTCCCGCCTTGTGGGAGCGCCGCCGGGATATGTCGGATACGAGGAAGGCGGTCAATTGACAGAGGCTGTTCGACGGCGGCCTTATTCGGTCGTCCTTCTCGATGAGATCGAAAAGGCGCACCCGGAGGTTCACTCCATCCTGCTTCAACTGCTGGATGACGGGCGACTGACTGACGGCAAGGGGCGCACGGTCGATTTCAAAAACACCGTCGTGATTATGACCTCGAATATCGGCAGCGAATTCTATCAAAACGGTGACCCTGGAAACCCCTCCGACTATGAGCAGATCGAAAAACAAGTCCGGGAGGCTGTGAAACTCCACTTCCGTCCGGAATTGCTGAACCGGATTGATGAAATCGTCGTGTTCCAGTCTCTGGGCATGGAGGAGATTGAACAGATTGTAGACTTGCAGATTCAACGCCTGAATCAACGCTTGGCGAGTCGCCGGCTGAAAGTGGTTTTGGATCGCGAGGCGCGGATGGAGCTGGCGAAAATCGGTTTCGATCCCGTCTACGGAGCGCGCCCGTTACAGCGCACCATCCGCCGCATGGTCGAAACCCCGTTAGCCGAGGCGCTTATGGAAAACCGATTCGGGCCGGATAGTGTAATCGAGGTTACATTCGAGGGGGGCAAGTTTCAGTTGAGAAAGAGGGAGGAGGAGGGAGTGGCGGTGTGAGAAATGCGGGGAATTCGTTTGTGACGGGATTCTGCCTGTCCGGTCGTTAGGACGCAACGACAAGGTCGCCTTAATCCTGTCTGCGGCCCGGCTCACTGCCAGGACTACCTTATTCCCGCCATCGCCGCCTCCAACCGCCGCCGAACTCGCTCCTTACCGAGCAGGATCAGTACCCGGTCTATCGGTGGGCTGACCGTGGTGCCCGTAAGCGCCACACGGATCGGTTGAACGAGATCCTTCATCTTTAACTGATACTTTTCCATGATAGCCGTTAAACAATCCATCCATTCCTGTTCCGTCGGCTCGCCGGCCGATGAAGCGACGAAATTCAACACGTCGCGGATCGGCTCTCGAATGGCCTCCGTCAAGAATCTCTTCCCCGCCTTCTCCTCGATTTCGACCTCTTCGACCAAACAGAATCGGCATTTGTCGAGCATCTCACTCAGGGTCCGCGCACGTTCCTTGACCGACTCGATCAGGTAATTCCTCCAGTCCGGCAGATGGGAAAAAAGGGACTCGTTGACGGAATAAGATGTGAACTCCAGCAGGTACTCCGAAAAATAGCGAAATAGTTTTTCGTTGTCACAGGCCCGGATATGTTCACCGGCCAGCCAATCGAATTTCTTGGGATCGAACGCCGCGGGCGCCGCTTGCACACCCTCCAGCGAGAACTTCTCGATCAACTCCTGCCGTGTGAAATACTCCTGATCGCCGTATCCCCAGCCCAGACGCGCCATGTAGTTCACCACGGCATCCGGCAGGTAGCCTTCCCGTTTGTATTCCAGAACGGCTTTGGCTCCTCGACGTTTCGCCAGAGGTTTCCGGTCGGGAGCCAGCACTAGAGGCAAATGCGCGAATTCCGGAACTGCATATCCAAGCGCCCGATACAGAACAATCTGCGGAATGGTGTTCGTTAAATGCCCATCCCCCCGGATGACATGCGTAATCTCCATATCGTGATCATCGACTACCACTGCGAAATTATATACCGGGCTTTTATTGGTTCGCACGATAATAATATCGTCCACCTCGGCATTGTGAACGGAGATATCCCCCTTAATCAGGTCATGAAATGATGTCTCGCCCTCTCGGGGGGATTTCAGACGAACACAGAACGGAGTCCCGTCATCCGGGTAGTTCTTTTCCCGACAGGTCCCGTCGTATTTACGGCTGCGCCCGGCGGCTTCTGCCGCATGGCGCTTGAGTTCCAGTTCGTCCGGCGTGCAGCGGCAGCGATACGCATGGCCTTCTGCCAGAAGACGGTTCGCCTCCGCTAAATGGCGTTCCTGATGCCCGCTTTGCCGGGCCATATCGCCGTCCCATTCCAGGCCGAGCCAGTTCAGGGTCTCCAAAATAACCCGCTCATTCTCCGGCGTAGAGGTCTCTTCGTCGGTATCTTCAATGCGCAATAAGAATCTACCGCCCTGATTCCGGGCGAACAAGTAGTTAAACAGCGCCGTCCGCACATTCCCGACATGGAGAAATCCCGACGGACTCGGGGCAAATCGAACACAAACCTGACTCATGGATCGTCCTTTCTATTATGCATACACGCGAATTTCGTATATCCGAGCTCCCTGCGTCTTGTCCGGCGGTTCGCAGGTCAGTCGAATCAAAGAAGCCGCAACCGGATCGAGTTTCAGTACCACTTTCCGTTGGGAGTTGTTCTTTACTTCCTTTACAACACGCCATTCATCGGGACCGAATGCCTCCAACCGGAAATTCCGAACGGTTTCCGGTTGGACTCCCCAGATAAATTTCCGGTTGAACGACAGACTCCCGGACAGGGCAAGCGGCCGATTTGGAATCTCGTGCGTGGCTTTCCGAAGAGGACACATCTTCCTTCCTTATTGATCTCGGATTTGTCAATCTCGCCTATGACATTAACCTCATCTTCCTGTCCGGTGCAATCCACGCCGGTCAATCTGTCGGCCGGAATCCGGCTTCTCCCTTTTCCGAACAGGACGGCACAGATACGATTTCTTCCAAGAAATCCCGCGTCCGGACGGGAACAATGTCCTGCAAGGAGCGCTTACAATGCCTTTTCCGCAATTCGATCGCCGACGTGTCAAATTCCTTCCCCTGTCTGCACGCAAGAATAAACAACAAATCGCCAAAATGGCCATCGACCCTGACAGCACACCAACTCCCCTCCCCGGGGATGGGGAACGTCAATTGGACGAAGTGGCCGAACGGGTGAAAACTGCTCGGGCCAATGGGAAACCCGTGATGCTGGTTTTCGGCGCGCACTCCATCAAAAACTGCCTCGGGCCGCTGTTCATTCGCATGATGGAAGAGAAATGGGTGACCCACCTGGCGACAAATGGGGCAGGTATTATTCACGACTGGGAGTTTTCGTTCCAGGGAGAGAGCAGCGAGGATGTTCGGGCGAATGTGGACCGGGGCCAGTTTGGAAACTGGATCGAGACAGGAACCTACTTGAACTTGGCTTTTGTTGTCGGGGCATACCGGGAGTTGGGATACGGGGAGTCGGTCGGCCGGATGGTGCAGGAGGAGTGTCTGGAGTTCCCCGCAATGAAAGAACTGCGGGAGATCATCGCGGAGGGGGCAAAGGCAGAGACCATCTCGGAAACCGTTGCTGCCGCGGCGGACCTTCTATGGACCATGCAGCAGTTCGACATCCCGGAAGGCCGGATGAACATCGCGCATCCGTTCAAGCAGTATGGAGTCCAGGCGGCTGCGTATCGTCTCCAGGTCCCATTCACCGGCCATCCGATGATCGGGCACGACATTATCTACAACAGTCCTTACAACCACGGCGGCGCATTGGGCCGCTGCGCGGTGAGGGATTTCCTCATCTATGCACACAGTGTCGAGCAACTGGATGGCGGTGTGTATCTCTCCATCGGGTCTGCGGTCATGTCGCCCATGATTTTTGAGAAATCTCTTTCCATCAGCCAGAACGTACACTTGCAGAAGGGCAGCAAAATTACAAATCACCTGATGGTAGTCGTGGATTTGCAGGTTGCCCCGTGGGACTGGAGCCAGGGCGAACCGCCCATGGATAATCCCGCGTACTACCTGCGCTACTGCAAAACATTCAATCGCATGGGCGGGACACTGAAATATATCACCGCCGACAATCGCGATTTTCTGCTGGGGCTGTACAGCCGATTACGGTAGATTGTGGATTGCACAGTGGAAAAGAGAATGCATCAGGTCTTCCTCTCTACCTTTTGAGCGCCGAAAGATACCGGCAAAAGAAATCGAAGACGCAAACAAGGAATTCGAGCGTGGCAAGTGTCGTCCGGCTACCCCGGAGGAGATTATGAAGGAAATCGGCATACTGAACGATGACCGTCCAGATCGAATGCGGTTGTCCGCACCGGCAGAAGATGACCAACTACGTTGATCCTTTCTCTGAGACGTTTCAGATTTGAATTCGTTGAGAAGACCCCAATCCTCTACCGTCCATACCGGTAATAGATAGAACAGGTTCCTTCCTGGGAGGCCATACATGCGCCGCGTGGCCGGTCGGGAACGCAGATCTCCCCGAAAAGCGCACATTCATTCGGCAAGGCAATTCCCCTCAAGATCTTGTGGCAGATGCAGCCGGATAAATCTTCCGGTGGTATCTCGACCGGCGGAACCAGCTGCGTGGCATCGTACGCGGCATATTCCTCTCGAATTCGCAGTCCGCTTAACGAAATACGGCCCAGCCCGCGCCAATCATCATCCGATTCGTAAAAGACTCGCCGCATCAACTTGCGAGCGTTTGGATTTCCCTCCGGTTTCACCGCGCGGGTGTATTGAATTTCCACCGCCGAACGTCTCTCATTGTGCTGACGGATCAGCATAAGCAGCCCCTGCAAAACATCTACCGGCTCGAATCCGGCAATCACACACGGTTTACCCTTCTCCTTGGCAAGGAATCGGTAAGGGGCATCGCCGGTGATGACGCTGACATGTCCCGGACAGAGAAATCCATCGATGGCCACCTCACCCGATTCGACCAACGCCCGCATCGGCGGCGGCATGATTTTATGACCCGAAAGAACAAAGAAGTTTGCGCAACATTCTTTCTGAGCCGACTCGATAACCGCAGCGGTGAGCGGCGCAGTGGTTTCAAATCCGATGCCCAGAAATACGAATTTCTTCATTGGGTCCGCCAAAGCGAATTCCAACGCTTGAGCGGGAGAATAAACCACCCGAACATCCGCCCCATTTACCCGCAAATCCTCCAATGACCCATCCCGCCCCGGCACGCGAAGCAAATCCCCGAATGAGCAGAGAACCACATCGCGATTCTGTGCAAGAAGACGGACTTGCTCATAATAGTTATTCGGCGTCACACAAACCGGACAGCCCGGTCCCGAAAGCAGTCTCAACTCCGTCGGCAGGAGATCCCGCAGCCCGAACCGGTGGACCGACATGGTGTGCGTGCCGCATACCTCCATCAGCGTGCTGGGACCCGCCAGTTCATGACGGATACACGCGGCAAGCCGACGAACCCGCTCCGTGTCGCGAAAGGAATCGAAATAAATATCGGAATGATCGGGATTTGTCATATTCCATTGGGAAACAATGCAGAGGCTATTCCTCGGCGGCATGGGCAGACAATTCATCCAGCAGGCTCAGCGTCTCAAGCGCTTCTTGTTCATCCAGTCTTTGGATGGCATAGCCCGCATGGACAATGACATAATCCCCAACCCGGACATCGGGAACAAGATCGAGACGGACACGCGCCGTGATCCCGCTCATTTCAGCGGTACAGTTTGGTCCGACTACCTGAGTGACTTTCATGGGGACTGCCAGGCACATGCTTTCCACCTCGCCGCCGCAGCGGCAGCCTGTCCGAAAGCGATCCCGCCGTCATTAGCAGGAATTTCCGAATGCGTCAGTACAGAAAATCCTTTGTCTTCCAACACGGCGGTAACCTGTTCCAACAGGACAAGATTCTGAAACACACCGCCCGACAAGGCGACGGTATCCAGTCCGGTCTCTATTCGCAGCTTGCAACAAATCTCCACGCAAATCAATGCCAATGTAAGATGGAATCGTCCGGAGATCTCCGATACATCCACTCCCGAAACAACATCCTGCACCAGCGAACGGAACATCGGGCGTGTGTCGATCTCCCAGGGCGCAAGCGAATCCACAATCTGATACGGGTATGCTTTCCCGGATTGGCGCACGCAGCGCTCCTCCAGGGCAACCGCAGCCTCTGCCTCGCAGGTGACCATGTGACGCAGTCCTGCCAGGGATGCCACCGCATCGAACAACCGCCCGACACTCGTGCATTTGGGCGAATGCAGATCCCGCTTCAGAAGATGTCCGACCGTATGCCGCGACGAGTACCGGATTTCTCTCATCGTGTGCGGGAGATTGTCTTCGACTGTCTCTCCAAACAAATCCCAGAGGATCGAGTAAGCCACTCTCCATGGTTGATGGATGGCCTGCTCGCCACCGGGTAATCGAACGGCACGGAACGTGGCCGCCCGTCTGGGAAACACCGCATCTCCAACAATGAATTCCCCGCCCCATAAGTGCCCATCCAGACCGTATCCTGTCCCATCCCAGGAAATGCCGATTGCAGGTCCATCATGGCCGTTTTCCGCAAGACAACCGGCAAAATGGGCCGCATGATGCTGCACCGTGCAGGAGGGAAGTCCCGGATAGATGCTTTCTGCAAGGCGCACGGAATGGTAATCGGGATGAGGATCCATCACAACCGCTTCAGGCTGAAGGTCCAACAATTTGCACAAATCCCGCAGTGTATTCCGAAAGTGATTCTGCGATTCGGGTGTCTCCAGATCGCCGATATGCTGGCTGGGAAAAGCCAAGCCATCCGGGGAAACCAGGCAAAACGTATTCTTGAGGTCCGCCCCGACACAGAGATACGGTTTTAGCCCTGTTGCCTGCGGCAAAGTCAGGGGCCGGGGTGCGAATCCGCGCGACCGTCGCAGAAGCCTCAACCGATTCCGCCAGACCACACCGACGGAATCATCACACGGCCGGGCAATCGGGCGATCGTGCAGCAGAAAGACATCCGCAATGTTCCCCAGACGCGCCAGTGCGTCATCCTGTTCATAGGCCAGCGGCTCCTCCGAGAGATTTCCGCTGGTCATCACCAGGGGATGTCCGAATGTTTCGCCCAATAAATGATGCAATGGCGAGTACGGCAGCATGATGCCGAGTCGCGGCGTATCGGGAGCAATCCAGCGACGCAGTTCCGTGCCCGGCCTGGATTCAACCAGAAGAATGGGAGCCTGAACCGATTGCAGGTGCGCTTGTTCCGTTGGAGAGAGAAAAGCCAATTCCTCAGCGGATTGAAGATCGGGAACCATCAGCGCCAACGGCTTGTTTCCGCGTCCCTTGCGCAGGCGGAGTCGCTCCACAGCCTGTTGGTTTGTCGCGTCGCAGGCCAGATGAAATCCACCGATCCCTTTAATCGCAACGATCTTCCCCCCAGCCAGGTATTTCGCTGATCTTTCGATCATGGATTTCGGTGAAAACAAGAAAGAGTTCCCTCCCAAGATTGGGGGAGATACAGAGGGGGTTGACTCGATTAGCTCTGTTTCCCCTGCTCCAACCTGCAACATAAAAATCCTCGGCCCGCAGACCGGACAGGCATTCGGCTGTGCGTGGAACCGCCGGTCGGATGAATCGTGATATTCGCGCTCACAGTCCGGACACATCTGAAATCTCTGCATGGTCGTGAACGGACGATCATAAGGAATATCAAGAATGATACTGAATCGTGGTCCGCAGTTGGTGCAGTTGATGAACGGGTAACCCCATCGCCGGTCGCACGGATCGCGCAACTCCGCCAGGCATTGTCCGCATACGGCCAAGTCCGGCGAAATGAGCGTCTTGCAGATGGACGGTTCGGGAGAAGCAAGAATCTCGAACGCTGTGTCTCCCTCAATAACAGG
>JAKPRU010000357.1 GCA_029557025.1 Candidatus Omnitrophota bacterium
CAAGGATGCCGCCGGCAACATCATCGGCGTTTCGAGCATTGCGCGTGACATTACGGAGCGAAAGCGGGCGGACGAACAATTGCGCAAGCTTTCTCAGGCGGTGGAGCAGAGCCCGGTCAGTATCGTCATCACCAACACCGACGGGGCCATCGAATACGTGAATCCCAAGTTCACCGAGGTGACCGGCTATACCGCCGAGGAAGCGCTTGGGCAGAACCCCCGTATCTTAAAATCCGGCGATAAATCTCCCGAGGAGTACCGAGAATTGTGGCGCACCATCACCTCGGGCAGGGAGTGGCGGGGATTCTTTCACAACAGGAAGAAAAGCGGTGAGCTCTACTGGGAATCGGCATCCATTTCACCCATCAAGGATGGGGAAGGGAAGATCACCCATTTCATAGCGATCAAGGAAGACATCACAGCTCTTAAACAGACCCAGGAGGAACTGGCACAGCTTTCCCTGGTTGCCAGCAAGACGGATAACGCGGTTATCATTACGGACCGGGATGGTTTCATTGAATGGGTCAACGAAGGGTTTGTGCGACTGACGGGCTACACCCTGCCTGAAGTACGGGGGCAGAAACCGGGCCGAATCCTCCAGGGACCGCTTTCGGACCAGGCGACCGTCACGAAAATTCGGGGACTGCTCGGGTCGAAGAAGGCCTTTACCGCAGAGATTCTGAATTATCACAAGAATGGAACGCGCTACTGGGTGTCGATGAACATCACACCCATATTCGATGAGGTTGGCGAAGTTGTTCGCTTCATCTCCATCGAAACTGATATAACCGAACGGAAAAACTTCGAAAAGGTATTACAGGAGGCAAAGGAAGCGGCGGACCGTGCCAATCAGGCCAAGAGTGATTTTCTGGCCAGTATGAGCCACGAAATCAGGACTCCCATGAATGCCATTATCGGGATGGCGGAACTGCTCTGGGAGACCCCCATGACTCCCGAACAGCGCCGATATGTTCACGTGTTCCGGTCGGCCGGGGAAGTTCTCCTCAATCTCATCGACGATATTCTTGACCTGTCCAAAGTTGAGGCCGGCGAGATCGAACTGGAATCCATGGCATTTGACCTGCCCCAACTGCTGGACAAGACCTGTGAAGTCATGGCCATGAATGCCGACGAGAAAGGGCTCGAACTGGTCTGTCATGTTCAACCGGAGGTGCCTGCCAACCTTACTGGAGATCCGACCCGCCTGCGCCAGATTCTGGTGAACCTCCTTGGCAATGCCATCAAGTTTAC
>JAKPRU010000368.1 GCA_029557025.1 Candidatus Omnitrophota bacterium
CCCCGTTTCCGGCTGCGTCGGCTGCGGATGTCCATCCACCGCCCCGACAAATTCAAATGGGAGGACGGTATCCTCTCGGCCTATGCCGCCGAGGTCAAAGGGACCACCGCCCGAAACCTCACCCCCATAATACGGGATAGCAAGATACCTTCTTCCGGTATCATTCTTTCATTCCGGAAAACGATTCAACCTCTCAGTTCCTGGTATAACGGCTACACATACCTGGACACGCTTTCCGAGGCCGCGGTTCAGAAATTTATTGAGGTTACGCACGAGAAATACCTGGAAGCCGTCGGCAGCGAGTTCGGCAACGTTGTCCCCGGTATTTTTACCGATGAACCCAATTACGGCGAGCACCACAGACTGGAGAAAACAGAGGAAGGCGTTCTCGCCGCATGGGAATTTCCCTGGACGGATTCCCTGCCCCAGGTGTTTGAGAAACAATATGACTACTCCATTCTGGAACATCTCCCCGAATTATTCCTTGACGTAGACGGAATCGAGGTATCCCGCGCCCGCTACCATTACCATGACTGCATTACCGCACTGTTTGTGAAAGCGTTCGCCAAGGGAATCGGCGACTGGTGCGGCAGTCATCGCCTGATGATGACCGGTCACGCTTTGTGCGAGGAAACCTTGTCGAGCCAGACCTTCGTTACCGGAAGCGCGATGCGGTTTTACGAGTACATGCAGGCTCCGGGGATCGATAATCTGACGGAAAACAACTACGAATTCGATACGGCAAAACAGTGTTCCTCCGTGGCGCACCAGATGGGCCGTACCTGGGTCCTGTCCGAGCTGTACGGATGCACCGGCTGGGACTTCCCATTCGAAGGCCATAAAGCGGACGGGAACTGGCAGGCGGTACTTGGTGTCAATCTTCGCTGCCCGCATCTCGCCTGGTACACCATGGCGGGAGAGGCGAAACGGGATTACCCGGCCTCGATTTTCTTTCAGTCGCCGTGGTGGCAGCATTACTCCAAAGTGGAAGATTACTTTGCACGAATCAATACCGTACTCCACAACGGAAAAGCGGTTCAGAATCTCCTGGTTATTCACCCGATCGAGAGCATGTGGCTCCGATTCCGGGTCGATCACGAAAAGCAGAAAGACATTCAATCGCTGGATCGCCGGATCCAGGAGCTGCGGAACTGGCTGCTGGAGGCGCATCTCGATTTCGATTATGGCGATGAGGAAATCCTGTCCCGCTGCGCGGGAGTCACCGCGGGACCCTCCGGCGCAATTCTTGGAGTGGGGAAAGCACAATATCATGCGGTAGTTGTCCCGCCGCTTTTGACAATTCGGGCTACAACTCTTCGACTGCTCCGCCAGTTCCGGGAAAAAGGCGGATTGGTAATTTTTGCAGGCGATCCACCCCGGTATGTAGATGCGATAAAGGACCGGAATGCGGTCGAGATAGCCCAAACCTGTACCGGGGTTCCGTTTACCGAAAAGGCTGTTGTTGACTCGTTGAATGAACGAGTCCGTCTTGTCTCCATTATGGATCAAGACGGGAATGAAATCCCGGCGCTTTTCTATCAATTGCGCGAAGATGAGGATGCCTGGTATTTGTTTATTGTGAACAATGACCGCAAAAACGGCTATGACGCCACGATTCGCACCGAGCCTATCGGGGCGGCGGAGGAATGGGACCCCGAAACGGGTAACCGATACGCCGCGGTACAAGAGAAATCGGACCGATTTCTGACCATCCGCACGGATTTCCCGCCGACCGGCAGCCGCCTCTTTGTTATTCGGAAAAAAGGCCGCTCGTCGCTGCCCCCGCGTCCCGAAGAGAACACGACTTCCAAGATCGTATTGCGCAACAAACGGTGGGATATTCAGCTCAATGAACCGAATGTTCTGGTATTGGATCGACCGAAATACCGAATCAAACAGGGCGCAATCCGGGGGCCGGAAGAGATTCTGCGTGTGGATCAGAAGGTGCGCAAATCTCTCGGTATCCCCATACGCGGCGGGATGATGATGCAGCCGTGGGCGCAGACAAAACAGGATAAGGGACCGTCCGCGCCGATTGAACTGATTTACACGATTACAGTCCATGATTTACCCACGGCGCCGCCGGACCTTGCCGTGGAACGCCCGGTCCGTTTCGAGATATCGTTCAACGGATTTCCGGTAGACAGCGATTCCGAATGCGGGTGGTGGGTGGATCCGTGTCTGCGTCGCTTGACTTTGGACCCATCCTGGTTCCGATTGGGAGAGAATACGCTTGTTTTAAAAACCGATTACGGCTCCGAGGATGGCCTTGAGGCGATGTTTTTGCTGGGTGATTTTGGGGTAAAGGTTCGTGGGACGCAGACGAGTATTGAAACGCCCGTTCGTCAATTAACGTTGGGAGATTGGACAAACCAAGGGCTTCCATTTTACTGCGCATCGGTTATCTATTCCACACAAGCGACACTTCGACCGGCGAAGAATCGCCGGATTGTATTGGCCGTTCCCGAATGGAAAGGTTGCTGTATTCGGGTTCTTGTGAACGGTCAGGATGCCGGGATTATTGCCTGGCAGCCGCATGAGATCGACATTACACCTTTTGTGAAATCCGGGACGAACGATATCCGCATTGAATTGATTACCAGCCGCCGGAACGCATTCGGACCGTTACACCAGGCGAATCCCGAAAACAAATGGACCGGCCCGTTCGAGTTCATCACCAGCGGGGACCGCTGGACGGAAGAATATAATCTCAAGCCACACGGTCTTTTTGCACCGCCGGTGATCGAGATGAGGGAGCCGGTTTCGCGGTAGTAGATCCAACACCGGGCTACACAGGCCTTGGCAACCCTCACCCTAACCCTCTCCCGGAGGGAGAGGGAACACCGCGCCGTCATTCCGGCGAAAGCCGGAATCCAGGTGGAACGCCGGTAGATATCCCATCTCCCGTCATGGCTACAATTCGGGCTTGATCCGGAGGGGCGAAGATCCCGCTGAATCATGCGGTCTTCGCCCCTCCCTTGGCGGGCGCAATGTCCGCCTGTCGCAAGAAATCCGGCCTGTTATTCCTGAGGCTGGATTTCCTCCTGTGTCGTGATGCGCACAGTTTTCGTCCACACGTCGGAAACCACGCACAGGTCATTCACTGCGACC
>JAKPRU010000398.1 GCA_029557025.1 Candidatus Omnitrophota bacterium
TCTGTGTTCTGTTGCGGAATATGGATTCTTACCCAAAGGACCTGAGCATTATACTGAACCCCGGCTGGAAAAACTACAGAATCGACGACCCGCTGGAGAGAATTTGTTTCGATCCTCCTCCGGGAAAAGTAATGTGGGAATGGGACGACGCACAGACCCAGGGTATTCGATTCCGAATCGAGGGAAACGACTTTCGATTGCTGATGTTCAGCGAGATCTCCGAAGGCCGGTTTTTGAGGAATTCCCCCGGCTCGGAATCTGTCGATTGAATGCCATAATCCGGAATTCTTGTACAAAGCAGATCAAGAAAGGACCGCTATGCCCACATTCCTCTAAGTCATGGAGATAATGCGGTTTTATTATTCGCCCTACGACAGATCGGTCAGAAGAAGCCTGCACAAATTCCGAGCCTTTCACCGGCAGGATGCCGCGGCGGCGGGCCAAAAAGGGGCGCACAACCGTGCGCCCCTGGGGGATAATCGGCAATCTGTGAGAAATGAAATCAAACCAGCCCCTGGTCGAGCATCGCGTTGGCTACTTTTACAAAACCGGCGATATTAGCGCCCATTACGAGATTACCCGGGCATCCGTATTCTTTCGCCGTATCCGAGACAGAGGTATAAATCGCCTTCATGATCTCCTGCAGTCGTCGATCGACCTCCTCCCTCGGCCAGTAGATGTGCTGTGCATTCTGGGCCATTTCCAGACCGGAAACAGCGACTCCACCGGCATTCGCGGCTTTTCCAGGACCGTAAAGAATCTTCCGTTCCAGGAACAGGTGAACTCCATCCGGATCGGTCGGCATATTCGCCCCTTCAGTCACGACGAAGCATCCGTTATCCAGAAGCATTTTGGCGTCCTCACCGTTAATCTCGTTCTGCGTCGCGCTGGGAAACGCGCAATCGCATCTGATTCCCCAGGGCCGTACCCCCTCTTTGTAGACAGCGGAGGGAAATGCCTCAACATATTCGCGAATTCGTCCGCGCCGGACATTCTTGAGTTCCATAACATAGTGTAGTTTTTCCTCGGAGATGCCGTCCGGGTCATAGATCGTTCCATTGGAGTCGGAAAGAGAAACGCATTTTCCGCCCAACTGGATGACTTTCTCTACCGTGTACTGCGCCACATTACCGGAACCGGACACTGTACAGATTTTGCCTTCCAGGCTGTCTCCCCTGGATTCGAGCATGTTCTGTGCGAAATACGTGGCCCCGTAGCCGGTCGCTTCCGGACGAATATACGATCCGCCCCAGTTGAATCCTTTCCCGGTAATCGCGCCGGAGAATTCGTTGCGAATCCGCTTGTATTGCCCAAACAGGAAACCGATCTCTCTCCCGCCCACACCGATATCCCCGGCGGGCACATCGACGTTGTCGCCGATGTACCGCTGCAGCTCGGTCATAAACGACTGGCAGAACCGCATGACCTCAACATCGGACTTGCCTTTCGGATCGAAATCGGAGCCGCCCTTACCGCCGCCCATTGGAAGAGTGGTCAGGGCATTCTTGAAAACCTGCTCAAAGGCAAGGAACTTCAGCACGCCGAGATGCACAGTGGGATGGAAACGCAACCCGCCCTTATACGGGCCGATGGCGCTGTTGAACTCGATGCGGAAACCGCGATTGATCCGGTCATTCCCCTGCTCATCCGTCCACGGGACACGGAACATGATTACTCGCTCCGGCTCGATCAATCGTTCGAGAATGAGATGTTTTTCATATTTCGGATGTCTTTCCAACACCGGCCCCAGGGAGTCGAGAACCTCCTTGACCGCTTGGGCGAATTCGGGTTCTGCCGGATTTCGCCTCACGACAAGATCCATGATCCTTGATGCATACGAAGACATAATCATTAACCTCTTTCTTCCGCTCAGAGCGGCGACACCGTTTATGCTGTCGGATCGGTTGATCGATTCAAGCACAGAGCCGGTGTGAAATGGACGTTCGTTTCCCTTACATAATGGAAGATCAACACCAATTTCTACAAGAATACAGAATGTGATTCTTCATGTCAAGGCAACTGAACAATTCGAGGGGATCTTTCTTCCCCGATTTTCGGACAGTTCGGAAACTCAGAATAATTGTACCTGATAAGTGATTCATAAATAAGGTCTTATGACAATTCATTCAGAAAGTAATTCGGACGGATCACCGAAGAAAAAGGACCAACCCTGGACTGGATGTTTTTGAAGAAGGAGACTAAAATTGAATACTGATTTTACATGCTTCGAACGGTATTATATGGCATTGTTGCCATTATATGGCTTGATTTCAGGCCAGATAAATGGTAATGTTGCCAATTAAGAAGATTTGGTTAGGAAAGGATTTCGACGATTTCCGAGATTCACCAGAAACAGAAAATTGCTATTCTACGCGTTCTGCGCGATTATGGCCGCCCAATCGGCAGCGCCACCATCGCCAGGGAGATTGAGGCTTCCGGTTTCTATCTGAGCGACCGCACAATCCGCCTTTATCTCCAGGAGATGGAGCGGGAGGGATTGGTTGCCCATGCCAAGCGAGGTCGTCACGGCGGACGGACCATCACAGAGCTGGGGATAGACGAGATCAAAGATGCCCTAGTGATGGAGCGCGTGGGATTCACGGCGGCGAAAGTGGACACCCTCGCATGGAAAATCTCATTCGATCCGGCCACCCAATCCGGTTTGGTCGTGTTGAATGTCTCACTGATTCCCGAGTTCTGTCTCAGGGCCGCGATCCATGAAATAATCCCCGTTTTCAAAGCGGGGCTGAGCATGGGGGAGTACCTTTATCTCGGGCGTTCCGGCGAGCAAATCGGTGAATTTCAGATCCCCCCCGGCTATGTGGCCATCGGCACAATCTGTACTGTCACATTGAATGGGGTCCTTCTCAGCGCACGAATTCCGACCGATTCCCGCTTCGGGGGCATGTTGGAAGTACAGAACCGAACTCCCATCCGGTTTACCGATGTGATTTATTATGACGGGACTTCACTCGATCCGCTGGAGATTTTCATCAAAGGCGGCCTGACCAGTGTTCGCGAGGCCGTACGCACAGGACATGGCCGCATCGGAGTCAGTTTTCGCGAAGTCCCGACGGCTGCGATGGCAGAAGTAGAGAAGGTGCTTCGCCGGATGGACCAGATCGGTCTCGGCGGGGTTCTGATGATTGGAAGACCCAGTCAGCCGGTTCTTGATTTCCCCGTTCAGGAAGGCCGAACCGCGATCCTGCTGATCGGGGGGCTGAATCCTCTCGCAGCCGTCGAGGAAGCCGGAATGCCGACGACCAATTTTGCGCTATGTACCCTGTTCGAATTCCGGCGGCTGATCCATTACAGTAAAGCGGCTGCGCAAGTAGAGGCGATGGAACGCAAGTCCGGCTCGGCATGAATTACGTCGGACAATCTTTCCAAACAAAATATCCGTAACCCGACCTTTCGGCATGCAGGGAATACCCGGCAAATAGGAATGGCACATCCCGGTGAAAGCAAGAGGTCTTCACTGTCTCACGGATGAATTGGCGTGTTATCCGGAGCGGGCCGAGACGTTTTGAGCGGTGCGAGGAAGTGGGGCTGATCTCTTGCAGTCCATGTGGGCTGATGGTAAAAGACTGATTGACGGTTGTTCATTGCGCCGATGGCTCAATTGGATAGAGCATCTGACTACGGATCAGAAGGTTGGGGGTTCGATTCCCTCTCGGCGCGGGTTGATTTTACTGGACTTACGGACATAACAGTTTGGCTCAAGAATCCCTGAAGTAACCAGGAAGTAACCGGGCGAGAACGTATTCCATTCGATTGGGTTCGTGATTTTTCGCCCAAAAAAACCTGCCTTTCGTTCTTTTGAATCGGCCGGTCATTTTGACATTGAGGGTTCATTTTTCCGGTCTTATAGAATCTTCGAGAATTTATTTTCGGCTTAT
>JAKPRU010000415.1 GCA_029557025.1 Candidatus Omnitrophota bacterium
ACAGGCCTCCGTGCCTGTCGGAGGAGCAGCCCGGAGTCTGCGAAGGGCCGGGACATCGCGTTCGAACCACGAGATTCCGATTCCCATCTCGGTCTCCTTTGCAGGATTCCATTCGACTTGTATGACATTTGTGCAGCAGAAGGTATGGAACACTGCAACCGGCGGACCATCGACATTTCCAGAACGTAATACCCCGGAAAAACCCTCCGCAACCGAATGATAGGCGCGGCCAGGTTACGGCAGGTTCCGGCTCGGTGTGGAAAAAAACAAAGCGCGACATTTCCCCAAAAAAATCTCGGCCTTGAAAATTTTTTTGGATTTACTTAATTATTGTAGTACAATGATTGTGATATGTCAACAAGTTTAAAAGACAGGAGGTGAGACATCTGCCGGAATGCCGAGACCACACCCGCAAGAAACACACAATTTCGATCGCGGGCGCTGGAAGGAGAAAATCAGCAGGAAGTTGCGTTTCGAACAGTCTCGCGAATTGTTTCCAACAAATCCCAATACTTGGAAAGGAAGAAACAGATGAGCAGAGCAAATTCATTCTTGTGGATTGTCGGGATGGCCGCATTGTTTGTCGTGCCCGCTTTTGCCCAACCCGACCTCGACCCGAATAATACGGCATCGGAATTCAAGGTTTATTCCCCCGAATCACAGGGGGTGACCCCGTTGTCACAGGCCATCGACGTGGACGCGGAATATCCGGTCGAAGACACTCAAGAGAGCGTGGGGGTGTTGATCACCTCCAATGAGAAAGTGGTTTTTGCGCTGGATTACAATCCGGGCATTCTTTGGTATGACATAAACATGAATCGTCTTCAGTGGCCCAGGGATTTCGAAGGCAACAACATGAGTGCGTTTTATGACGACAACGGCAACCCGCTGCCTGACGGCGGTTTCTGGGGAGCCAAGGTCAAGTCGAATGCGTATGGCCCCGGTTTCGGACTGGGCGGAGCCTGCAACTTCGGACCGGAATCCGATGTCCAGATTGCTTCCCTCTTCGACGCCTGTGTAATGGGCGAAATCCCTTGTGTCCAGTTGTACAACAACGACGGGACTCCGATTGTTCCTGTGAAGTGCGGAATCAGTGAGGCGCTCGCGAAGGATTACGAGGGCAATGTCCGTATCGGTGACTGGGATTACCTGTCGAACGGCAACATTGTGATTGCCGCTGAGTGCCGCAAAGCGCTGGGGAATAGTGAAGTCCTCGGCATTGCTCAATCCAGAGTGGTAACCTATGGAATTCTCGCGCCCGGCGAGCAATTCCCATCCATTTTCGCCCGTGTCAGCGATTACTCACAAGGAAATCAAGAGATGTGGCATGGGGTAGCAAGTACGAAAAATGGCTTTGCCGTGCGCTATTCTGCGGGCGGCGCCAAAATCACATTTTTCAATAACGATGGAACGCGGAGATCGCCTGAAGTGGACCTAACCTCGTTGGGTACGGGCGCAATGGCAGGCGTTCTTGCCGGCGGTCGGGGCGATCATGAGGGGTGGCACAGCGATGGGGTCAGCCGTTACATCCTGGTCTCCGAGAACAGCAACCTTTTCGGTACGCTGCATCCGTTTGTTGCTATTTTCGATGAAGACGGAAACCTGATCAAAGGCCCGTTCGGAGTCGCGACCGGCCCGGACGGCTATTACTACACGACATGCGACCGCAACGATTGTGCCCTGCATCCGAGCGGCAAGTATATCGTTGTCTGGATTGAAACCGATTACCTGCAACTGCCGAGCGGTGGAATTCTCCTCGGGCGAATCTTCAACGAGGACGGAACTCCCGCCACCAAAATGTTCGTAATCGACAACGCGACCAATCCCGATGATCCGGATTCCCAGCCTGGGCTTTCCCGACGCCCGCGTGTTGTCTGGCGTGGCAATAAAATTGCCGTAGTTTGGGTCAGTACAAACCGCGATGAGGGTGGAATCCAGCGTGTCTCCGGCCGTACTTTCCAATACGGCGAGGAAACAGGGATTGAGAACTACATGATCTACTGATACGAAACGGGTATCTTACCCTGTCATCGGGGATGATCGTTTACGGTCATCCCCGTTTTTATGTTTCCCGCGACTGGAAACGGTCCGGCTTGATGAGCAGGGCAAGAACCGGGATCGCTATTAGGCCTCCAGGTCAATCTGCAACTTGGGGGCGGGGATGGGGTCGGTTTTCGGGAAGATGGTGACAATGGCCCGGCCGCCGGCGATATGTCGTTTCCCGGTTGCCGGATCGATCTGACTTAGAATCCGCACGGTCTGATAGACCTTATGCCCGTGCAGGATGGCCTCTTCGGTCTCATGGCGCAGGTGAGTTGTCTCGTGGCTCATGACAGCCAGTGGGGCTTGAAGTTCCGTCAGGGGAGCGCCCATCTTGAATGAAATTCCGCTGTCGCTGGAGGCATCGCGGTAAATGGAGCTCTCTTGCTTACTGGGAAGCGGCTCCTGTTCCTCCTGGGATTCTTGACCCTGGGGGACAGTCTCGGCGGTCGGCGTAGACTCTTTCTCATCCTCTTCCTTATTGGAGGGAACAGGAAGAAGTGTTCCATCCTCATCGTGGGCCATATCCAGGGCTTGGTCAGCGAGTCGTTTGGCTTCGGGGATTTCTCCCAGGGTGGTAGAGATTTTGGCCTGGTCAATCAGGGCGCGGATACGGATGGCCTCAGTCCCTTTGATCTTTCCGGTGTCGATCAGCCGCTCCGCCTCTTTGAGATCGCGTCGCACGTGAGAATCTTGCGGAGCGGAAGACGATGTCGATGATGGCTTCCGAGCGCGCGTCTCGTCCGCAACAGGCCGAAACGGAACCGGCGATATGGCAAATCCGTCGCCCATGATGGCCCTTCCGGGGAGTCCAACTCGTTCTGTCCCTTCTCACCAACGTTTTCCAAACTCCTTTTGGATGTCCGTCTTTCGTGGACTCCCTCTAGTCGCAAATTATCGGCAGAAACACGGTCGGACTTAAGTGTTCCCACAGTCCATTTCTGACTGCTTCCGGATGTGCTACGCTACGATCAAATCTCACAAAGGAGGATAACATGTCGCCTGACCTCAAACCTGACAAAACCACCGACCCCGGAAGAATCTGGGTTCAAACCGGAGTCCCCCAATTCAGGGATTTCGACCGTTGGCAGCAAGTCGGCCCGGATGAGGCCAGAATGGTCTCTGAAATGACGCTTCGAAACGAACTTTCCGGCGGCACGCCCGTCGTTCGGGAGTTTGAGAAGGAGTGGCGCGAGTGGATCGGGGGGAAATACTCCCTGAGTGTAATGAACGGCTCCTCCGCGCTGTACAGCGCTTATTTCGGTGTGGGAGTCGGCCCCGGCGATGAGGTCATCTGCCCCACCTACACCTGGATTTGCACTATCGCACCCGCCACGCTCCTGGGCGCAAGACCGGTGTTCGCCGAATCCAACCCCGAAACCCTTCTGGTTGACCCCGACGATGTAAGACACCGTATCACCGAGAAAACCCGCGCCATTGTGGTGGTTCACCTCTGGGGATTCGTGGCCGATCTGGACGGCTTCCTTAAACTCAGCCGGGACACCGGCATCCCCATTATTGAGGATTGCTCTCATGTTCATGGCGGGAAATACAAAGGGCGGATGTGCGGAAATCTCGGCGCTGCCGGATGTTGGAGTTTCCAGGGAAGCAAACCGGTCAGCGGCGGCGAGGCGGGAATTATGGTAACAAACGATCAGGAGGTATTTGAGCGGGCCTGTCTGCTGGGCCAGGTAAACCGCATTGCCGGGGTCGACCTGGTCACCGAACGATACGCAAAATACCAGCCGCTCGGTGTCGGCATGAAATTCCGCTCCCATCCCCTCGGGATCGGCCTTGCCAAGGTCCAATTCGGCAAACTGGATGCATTGAACGCCCGGCGCAGGAAATATGTTGAGACCATCGAGGCGGGGTTGGAAGGCATACCCGGCCTGCACCCTGTCAAACAGTATCCGGGCGCGGAACGGGCAGGATTTTATGGCTTCCCGATTCATCATGTGCCCGAAGAAACCCCCGGCCTCTCTACAAAACAGCTGATCGAGAAGATTCAGGCAGAGGGAATCCCCGCAACGGCCGATCCCTACGGACTCCTCCACCTGCTCCCCATTTACGCCGAAGGATTCGACCTGTTTACACGAAATCGCGGACCCCTTTGCGGGGAGGATTATCCGGGATACCGCCCCGGCGACTTTCCTCAGACCGAAAGGATGCGGGACCGCCTGATCTTCCTGCCGATGTGCAGCGATCCCGTCCCCGGCGCGGAGGACTTCGTGCTGGAGCGGCTGCGCCGAAGTGTTGCATGACCGCGAGCCAACAGGCCCTGCGAGCCAGACCAGCGTGCTGTGTGAGCAAACCGTCGGTATTGGAATAATCTCCATTGAGTACCGGAAACGATGAGCAGAGCAGTATCCCATAGAGGCGCCGTTCTTTATCGCGCGGTTCTCTGCGCATCCCTGCTGTGCTGTTCCATGGGTTATTCCTTTTCCGCTGTTTCACAGGAGCCGGCCGACGCGCGGATTGCCTGGTGGCGCGAAGCAAAATTTGGCGTAATGATCCGCTGGGGACTTCATGCCCTTCCCGGCTGTGTGTGGAATGGGATTCGATTCCAAGGCCCCTCAGACTGGATTCAATTCCGCGCGCGGGTTCCCAGTTCGGAATACGCCGCTCTCACCGCACAATTCACGGCTCCTCTCTTCAACCCGGATGAATGGGCGCAATCCATAAAAGACGCGGGCACACAGTATCTTATTCTCCCGGCAAAATCCTACGACGGTTTTTGTCTCTTCGACAGCGCCCTCACCGATTTCAAGATCACCGCCACCCCTTTCGGGAGAGATTTCCTCCGCGAAATGTCGGATACCTGCCGCCGGGAACACATCCGATTCGGCGTGTATTACTCAATCCTGGATTGGCATCACCCAGACTACCTGCCGCGTGGTCCGGACAGCCCCCGCCCCTGGGACGAAAGGCCCACCGATACGGCTAACTATGACAGGTACATTGACTATGTCAAACGGCAGATAGAGGAATTACTGACCCGCTACGGCCCGATAGATATCCTCTGGTTTGACGGTGCCTGGGAGCATACACCGGCGGAAAATCATGCGGATGAACTCATCCGACATGCCCGCACCCTCCAACCCGGCATTCTAGTCAATAATCGCCTGGGAGTACCCGGAGACTTTCACGCGCTGGATTCCATGCCCGAACATCCTTTACCCGATCGGCCTTGGGAGATGAGTATTTCCCTCCATGACACCTATGGCTATAAACGTTATGATGTCGAATGGAAGGAGAGCAGTGAAATCATTACTCAACTTGCAACTTGTTCCGCGAAAGGGGGCAATTTACTGTTGAATATCGGGCCGGATGATTCCGGCGCATTTCCCCCGCCCGTTCGGGAACGACTGAAGCAGATCGGTGAATGGACGCGCTAATGGAGAACCGCTTTATCTATCCACAACATGACGAGGTGACAAGATGAACAACACGCAATCCGAACGTTCGCCGTATTCGATCTGGTCTCGGCGCAGAATGCTTACCACCCTTGGAACCGGGATTGCCATGACCGGGTTCGGCCCCCTGATTCTGCCCGGCGGTGCCTCACCCAACGCGCAGATTCGCCATGCGGTCATCGGTTCCGGTCGGCAGGGGAGAAGCCATTGCAAACAATTCTCCGGTATCGGGCCGGATTGCCGCGTGGTAGCCATCTGCGATGTCGATCCCGATCAACGCCGCCTCGCGCTGGAAGTGCTGCCCCGTGACTTCCCTGTCGAAGAGCAGGAGGACTACCGGCGTATTCTGGATAATCCCGCAATTCACACGATCAGCATCGCCACACCCGATCATTGGCATACAAAAATAGCCGTCGAGGCAATCCTTGCCGGGAAACATGTTTATGTTGAAAAACCGTGTTGCCACAACATTTTCGAGGGAAATCTCCTGGTACGGGCGGCGAACAAGTACGGAAAATGTGTCCAGCACGGAACACAGAATCGCAGCTCGGAAAGTGTGCGAAACGCTATTCAATTCCTTCGTGACGGCAAGCTGGGCAAGGTGCGCATGGCCAAGGCTATCAATCACCAGCTGCGGGAGCCGATCGGCCGTGCGCCGGAGTCCGACCCGCCCCCGGGAGTCAATTACGATTTATGGCTGGGACCCGCACCAAAAGTAGCTTTTACCAGGAACCGCTGGCATTACAACTGGCATTGGTTCTGGGATTACGGAACGGGAGATATGGGGAATGACGGTATTCACCAGGTAGATATTGCGCGATGGGGGTTGGGCGTCGGCCTTCCCGACACCGTTACCGCCGCCGGCGGCCAATTGTTCTACAATGACGACCACGAGACACCGGATACCCAGGTTGTCACCCTGGAGTATGAACATTGTTATCTGTTGTACGAAATGCGATTGTGGACAGACTACCCGCTCGAAGGCCATGATAACGGCGTTGTATTCTACGGAGATTTGGGTAAGCTGGACATTGGTCGAAAGGGATGCTTTGTCACCTTGATTGACAAACAGCCGGAACAGATTTCCGGTCAGGATGCGAGTCATGCCCGCAATTTTATCGACGCGGTGATTGCGGATGATCCGTCGAAATTGACGGCGCCGATATCGGAAGGCTACATCTCCGCGATCCTGTGCCATCTGGGAAATATCGGCACAAGGGTGAAACAACGTTTACTGTTCGATAAAGAGCGCCTTCAATTTCCCCAAAGTGACGATGCCAACCGTCTCTGTAGCCGTGACTATCGCGACGGATATCAACTACCTGCGCTGTGAGGTGAACCATGCGAACATCTCTTCATTCTTTTATTCTCATCGTGTTTTCAGTAGCCTTCTTCGCCGTGCAGTTTCCGCTATCATCCCCCGCCGAGACCGTCCGGATTGTCGGACACATGCAGGATGATGGGGCACTTATTATTCAAATTGACGGCAAACCGTTCGCCCGTTATGTCTTCAAGGATGAGAAGATTCTTCGGCCCTATTTTTGCAACGTTCACGCTCCTTGTGGGGTTCAGATCACCCGGAATCATCCGCCGGTTGAGGGTGTCGACAGCACAGACCACGCCGAGATGCACCCCGGGATGTGGCTCGCATTCGGTGACATCAACGGCGAGGATTTCTGGCGCAATCGCGGGCGTGTCATCTCTACTCTTCAAGAGCCGTTTCGCTGTGAGGCCAACAACGGCTGTTTCCAAGTAAAGAATCTGTATGTTTCGAGCCGGGACGAGAATGTGATTTGCGAAGAACTCTGTCGATATCGAATTGTTGTCGGACCGGAGTCCTATTTCCTCGTCAGCCGCTCCTCTTTCTCTTCGGACAAGAATGATTTTGTGTTTGGAGACCAGGAGGAGATGGGCTTCGGAGTCCGTGTGGCCACACCGATTTCCGTAAAAAGCGGCGGTGTTATCCGGAACAGCGACGGGCTTACAAATGAAGCGCAGGCGTGGGGAAAACAGGCGGATGGGTGTATGTATGCAGGAATAATGGACGGCTGGCATGTCGGAGTTACAATAATACCCTCCCCGGATAACTTCCGCCGTTCCTGGTTTCATGCGCGCGATTACGGCCTCCTGGTAGCGAATCCGTTCGGTCGGAACGCATTTACACAAGGCGAAAGAAGCCGGGTAGTCGTCAAGAAAGGTGAACAGTTCGAGTTAGTATTCGGGGTCCTGATCCGCAGCGGGAAGGAGCCGTTTCCAGAGGGAATGGATCTTCGGGACATGGATGTGTCGCTGCTCTCTATTCCAGAAGGAAAGAATAGCCGGAAATGAAAACCGGTATCGAAGCCTATCGCATTCTCAGGGCACGGCCGGCGGCGGGGTTTCCAGCCATTTCTTATTGAAAGCGTAGTGCTGGCGGCTGCTGATCAGCTGAATCACCCCATCCGCCGTTTGGCAGACAGAAAGATAGCCTTTCGGCTCCGCCTTTTCATAATTCATCAGGAAAAGACAACCGTCAAGTTGTTCCACATACCGTCCCGGTCCGTCATCGCTGATCAGGCGAATAACCGGCCAGGTTTCGCCGTCATCGTACGAAAGCGCGCCGAACAGGCCGGAAACCGGTCGCTGTTTCCCGCTCGCATCGGTGAGGAGAATTGTCCGGTCCGGTTCGCGTTCGGAACCGGCAAAAGAGGCGAAGAATAGAGGACCTTCCTGAAGTCGAATCAATACCAATCGTTGCCCTCCGGATATGGGAGGAAACGGGCTTGCGCTATAGGTCCAGGTTTTGCCCATATCCGAAGAGATACTTTTAGGCATTCGATTGTCGATATCGTTACCCCGTCCCAGAGCCATTAGCCGTCCGTCGGTCAGTTGGACAACACCGGCGTGGATTCCGGCAATCAGGGACTCGCAGGCCTCGGTCCAGGTTGCTCCGTTATCCCGGCTCACATAGAGGGTCGAGCCGGTTTCCGTTTCGGTCCGCGCCGCATCCGAGGGAAGAAAAATCCAGCCTTCGCGTGAGCGAAAGACCGATTCGATCGGCATGTGGCTTGCGTGATGCTCCGGTAGAATAATCCGCGCTTTCGACCAGGTCGCTCCACTGTCTGTGGAAGTGCGCATGATAATAGCCAGATTCCCCCATGTCGATGCAACGGAGAGCCCGACAAAATGGTAGATCGTCTTGTCGCCGTCGAACCACAACGCCGGTGCATGATCGTTTCGGTCCGGGGCATCCCAGAACGGCGAGGCCGGTTCCCATTGCTCCTGTCCATACCGAAGGCGACTTGCGGCCAGACCTAATTCTCTACTTTTCTCTGAGGTACACGTGTACCAGATCGCAAGTAAATCACCGTTCGGGCATTCGACTAACGCCGGATCATGGTTGTGATAATAGAACAGGGGACCGTACGATTGAGGGGGGATATTGACATACTGCCGGGGTCCTTTGAAATACAGATTTTCGGGATCCGGGCCGTTCCGGATATCGACTGGAACCGCCTGCGTTACATTCTGTTGATTTAAGGGAGGCGGCGGCGCAGGCAGAGGCGGGGATGGCGGCATTTTCCCGATCACTAGACGAAAACCGATCAACCAGTTACGCTCTTCAGGAACCGTCCCCATCCGATTAGCGGAACGCAGGTAATAGAGTTCTGTAGAATGGCTACCTCCGCGCGTGACACGAAAATCGCCGTCGGCCCGCCCAACCGGATTGATCTGGTCCCCGGGTTCGTATGGCCCGTACCAATCCATACACCACTCCTCGACATTCCCGTGCATATCAAACAGCCCCCACGGATTCGGCGGTGTTTTCCCAACCGTAAGATCAATTTCGGCTGCTTTCTCTGTCCGGGATGGATGCGGAAACCAATCCTGACGGGGATTCTTATGAAAAACCTGGGGTAGAGAGTCGCCGGTATGGAATGGTGTCAGTGTCCCCGCTCGGCACGCATATTCCCACTCGGCTTCCGTGGGTAGACGATATGGAATGCCCTCTTTTTGTGAAATCCACTTACAGAAATTCAGGGCATCCTGCCAGCTGACAAAAACCACCGCCTCCTCATCGCCGGATGAAAAGCCCAGTTTCCCGCGCAAATCTCGGTGGCTGGGATCGAATTGTTCGTATTGTGCGTTGGTTACTTCGCAGGCGCCCAAATAGAACGGGCGGGTTATGCTGACCTTGTGACGGGGCCATTCGTCGAAATCCCCATACCGGCGGTGAACGGTCCCACCGCGTTCCTCATGGTTGTCGAACGGTTGACGCAATTCCTCCGGCAAAAGACGGTCATAGACCCCCATCAGAAACTCCCCCGCTTCAATGCGGATAAAATGCTGCCCCAATGAGTTGGTGTACTCTTTGCCGCTCGGTTGGGTCCATCCAAGGCCGCTCATCAGGAGCATCGGTCCGACAAACAGGAGCATCCGAATTGTTTGTTTCATTATTCAATCCTTGTTTCTATGGCCTCGACAGATTTGGAGTACTTCCAGTCAAGAATCGACCCGATACTGCTTCCCCCCGAAGTTCGGGGGGAACACAAGGGGGGTTGATTCGCGATCACAGGATTTCAGCCGGGTTTTCTGTCAACCCCCACCTGACCTCCCCCGATCTTCGAGGGAGGGATTCCGCTACTCCTTCTGTCAGCATTCCTCGACAACCTTCAAGCCCAACAGGTGGGCCAAATGGCGGATGCTTCGAGTGTGGTCACCGTAGTAGGCTACTCGGTGCAGTGAGGCATAGTAGTCCTTCGCGCTTGCGCCGAGTGCCCCGCCGCCCCAATTCTCCAATAGCTTGTCCGCATCCCTCACCTCGGCAGCGATTTCTGTTCGGCAACCTCGTTCCGTATCCTTG
>JAKPRU010000416.1 GCA_029557025.1 Candidatus Omnitrophota bacterium
GCTGTGTCATCGAGGTGGTTCACAAATCTGGGCTTTTCGTAGAATCGGGCGTCGGGCAGTTCGTCCGATCGCTCAAACGGAGTGTCTGAAAAAAAATCCGTCGGCTGCCCGTTCCATCTGGCCTGCATTCCCGGACCCTCGGTCAGAATTTGCATCCAGTCAATGCAGGCTCCACCCATTCCCGCCGTCGTGGTCATGATGTCTCGGACGGAGGCTTTGACATGCAGTTCTCTTCCCGACAGTGGATGGTTGAAATCGACGAGAATCCCGGAATCCGTTACCTCGGCACATCGGAATGGTTCAACATTAGTTCTGAAGACATTCGCACAGTCCCTCACCATCCCTTTCGGATAGAATCGTCCCTGGCACGGATGAATAATCCTCCCTGTCAGGGAATTCCCTTCAAACTGTGCGTGCTTGATGCGAAATTGTTTTGAAGGATCGAGACCGGGAAGGATTTCACCGGCCACAAACCGATGTTCCGCAAAGTCGCCGAAAGAGAGGTTCATCAATTTCTCGAAGAGCGGTTTAGGGAGAATATCCCGCCAGAAATTGAGTTTTGCGGCAAAGAAACAGTCCGTGTGGGTTCCGATATCGCTTCGCCACTGCAGCTCAAATTCAACAGCGGCAAGGCTGTTACGCTCTATTTTTCTCATGAGGAATCCTTTATCGTAAAGTGTTTTTCAGCTTCAGAGGTGGATGTTGTCATTCTGCCAAGCCATCCAGCATCACTCGCTGCTCCAGGTGACTTGCTGCAATCTAAGATCTCACTGTCGACTGGGAAAGAGGAGACAACCTCTCCAAACTCCCCATGGAGATCATCATCCCACAGCTCCACACTCTGTTCCGCTGGAGCAAGGCCCTGGAGAAGTTTCGCTGGAAGCCTATGCGGCAGGAATCGAAAGGCGGGGGATCGTCTGCGGTCGTAAGGTGCCAATCCCGCCGGGTGTGATCACATGACAAAAACCGGGCACTCGATCCCCAACCTGATTCAGCGGTGGAGATCGACG
>JAKPRU010000428.1 GCA_029557025.1 Candidatus Omnitrophota bacterium
CACGTGAATCGGGCCGGACCCAGTCCGGCCCACACAGGAGAGTTGCTATTCTACAGCCCGCAACGGATTCGTCCAGAGAAACAGATCAGCGCACAGCCACCGCACTGAAAACCTGCTCCAATTCCCGGCGCATGCTGTTCAAAAGATCGCCGTGCGAAATGGTCTTCCGAGCCGTTCGGATGGCGCTGGCAAACGTCCGGGGAGCGGACCGTCCATGACCGATCAGCACTAACCCGTTTATCCCCAGAAGTTGCGCTGCGCCATAAGTGCTGTAATCACACTGAGCGACGAATTCATTCACCAGGCGAGTTTTGATATTCCCATTCGCCACCCCTTCGGGAGGATTCTGCAGAAAATCCCGGAACATGGATAGAATCATATCCGCCAGCCCCTCGCCGAATTTCAGCACCACATTGCCCACAAATCCGTCGCAGACAATCACATCCACCTTGCCGCTCGGAATGTCCACGCCCTCGACATGCCCGATATAATTCAATCCGGATGAGGCCAGCAGAGGTCCGGCGGCGAATACCAACTCGTTTCCCTTGGTATTCTCTTCGCCGATGGAGAGAAGCCCGACTGTGGGATTCTCCCGTCCCATGACCTCCCGCATATAAACCGACTGAAGCGCCGCCCATTCAAGCAAGTGCTGGGGTTTGCAATCTACTGTTGCCCCGACATCGGCCAGGAGACAGTGCCGGTTTTGGATAGTCGGCATCAATGTCGAGATGCAGGGTCGGCTGACTCCGGGCATACATCCCAGCACAAAAAACGCGAATGCGGTCGCGGCTCCGGAATTCCCCATGGAAATAACGATATCCCCGCGACCCTCTTTCGCGAGCCGCATGGCGATACCAATGGAGGAATCCCGTTTCGATTTCACCGCCGAGGAGGGCGAGTCGTGCATCCCCACGACAGTGGGTGCATGAACCACCTCACAGCCCAGCCTTTCGGCTGCGCTCTGCAATTCCTCTTGCCGACCGACCAGGATCAGTTCCGTAAGCGGGTCTTCCTCGCGAAACAGCCGGACCCCTTCGAGAACATCCGCGGGCGCCCGATCTCCACCCATAGCGTCGATAATGATCGGCATGAATGTTGTTACTCCGAAACGGCAAAGCGAACGCTACCCTTGTAATAGCCGCAATGAGGACATGCACGATGGGGCAGGTAGCTCTCGCGGCACTGGGG
>JAKPRU010000447.1 GCA_029557025.1 Candidatus Omnitrophota bacterium
GTTTTACAAAGATGACCCGTCATTCCGGGAATTCGCGGTACTCACCTATGCCGCTGCGGCCCTCATGGGCTACGCCATGATAGACGGCAACATTCACTGGGCCTCGGACGTCGTTGCCGGCGTCCTCATCGGCCACGCCATCGGATGGACCGTCGGCACCGACTTCCGTTCACGGTACGGCGGAAGAAACGCAACGCAGGGAAAAGAGCGGCCTTCATTCATACCGGTGATTGCGAACGGAAGTTACGGATTCCAGATGCGCGTGCCATATTAGCGGGATTACGCGAGCGGCACAGCGAAACCGAGAACGGAAGCACAGCGATTCATGGCTTCGTCATACGAGAATATGAGTATTGTTTCAGACAAATGTTTTTCGGAAAATATAATTGCTGTCGCAAGATGCAGCGCATCGAACGTCTTGATGACCACAGGAAATGCGTCCATAGCCCGCTTCTTGACTGGAGACGAAAGGGCCAGAAGACTAATCCCTGCGAGAAGTGCATCCAGACGCTTCACTGCGGTCACATACGTTATGTCGGAAAGTTCTCCGACCAGACGGCACCGCTGAAGAACACGTCTGCACTCAATCTCCAACAGCTCACTTGAAAGTATGGTTTCACACGCAAGCGCGTGCCGGATTGCCAGGTCACCCTTGAGAATGTACAGGAGAACTACGGACGAATCGAGATAGGCTACCATGATTCCCCGCGCTCCTCGTCCAGAAGCGTAGTCGGAGAACCGTCCCTTTGTACTCTTACAAACTTCTGCAATATCTGAAGCCGAAATAGAAGTGAGGGATATACGGATGCCCATTGTGGAATCGCCGGATTACTGAACATTCAAAAGCAGGATCATACCAGGAGCCGCCGCGCAAAACTCTGCTGGTTCCGGTTGGCGCACCCGACGGATTCTTGAATGTCCCGGTATGGACCTCATTATCATACACATCGTACAACCACTCCCATACACCTCCCGACATGTCGTAGAGACCGAGCGCATTGGGCAGTTTGGTTCCAACTTCGTGCGTCATTCCGTTTGAATTGCCCCGGTACCACCCGTACGCATCCAGATTGGTATCGACAAACGAATAGTGCTGCGCATCATGCACCATCCGGCCATTCTCTGACCCGGTACCGGAATACGCACCATACCAGTCGGATGCGCTTGTGTTTCCACCGCGCGCAGCGAATTCCCATTCTGCCTCCGTCGGCAGCCGGTACCCTCTCTTCCGCATGTCATAAAACGGAAGAATACCCTCGTCAGCGTCTTCACGCGTGTATATCCTTGAACAGCGGGAATTCGTATAGTACACACAGTCGGATTCCCTCATCATTCGCAGGGTAAGCAGATTACAAAAAACGACAGCATCAAACCATGAAACAGTATCGACCGGCCGCAAATTCGGGTTTTCAGCCGTACCGACAGAGTCATGCATGCCATTCAGATTCTCTTTCCTGAAATGCGATGGATTAAACCCC
>JAKPRU010000456.1 GCA_029557025.1 Candidatus Omnitrophota bacterium
CCGCTCCCCTCAACGTCTCCAATCCCTCACACCCAAATACAGACCCCAAAAACCCAACCACCGACCCTCCACCGCCGAACTCCTCTCCCTTCTCCGACAAGAACTCGAGTGTTCCGTCATTCCGGCGAAAGCCGGAATCCAGGCCATAGTCCAGTCCTTCCCCCGATCTTCAAGTCTTTTTCAGCCAAAAACGCCGCTCCAAGAGCGTTCCTTTGAATCTGCCGCAGGTCCTCCATACTCAAATTAAACGTTTGCGCAAAAAGAAAGCACTCCCGCGAAAGTGTCGTCCCGAAAAACGATGGATCATCGGTTCCCAGTGTGACCGGAATCCCTGCCCGGCAGTATTTCCACGCCGGATGCTCCGCCAGTGAGCAAACCACTCCCAGGGCCAAATTGCTTGTCAGGCACATATTCAGTGGAATCCGGTGTTCGGCAAGGTATTCGACCAGTTTGGGATCCTCTCCGGCGCGAGTCCCGTGATCGATCCGCTCGGCCTCCAGTCGTTCGAGGGCGCCCCAGATCGACGGCGGCCCGGCTCCTTCGCCCGCATGAACTGTCCGATGCAACCCCATTTCCTTCGCCCTTCGGTATGGAACCACAAAGAGTTCCGGCGGGTATCCCTCGCCTCCCCCCAAACCGACCCCGACTACCCAGGGTGATGGATACTGTTCCATCAGGTCCAGAAGTTCCATCCCGCGATCCGGGCCGAGATTCCTCACCATGTCCATGATATAGCGCGCTTCCGTTCCCCCACGTTCCTTCGACCGCTCCGCCGCGCGCTCCAATTCGCATAGCAGAGCAGGGTAGGGAATCCCCGCTCGAATAAACTTTCGTGGAGCCAGTGTGATTTCCGCATACAGCACATTTTCTTCCTTGAGACGCCGGAGAAGGTCGTCAGCCACAGCGCCTATATCCGCCGCAGTCCGTATAAAGCCGGATACAAACATGAATTGCCTGAAAAACTCCTTCGGTGTGGAAAATCGCATCAGCGAGCCTGCCGCGGAAACAGATGGGACCTCTCGTTCCAGGCCGTTCCGTTTGGCAATCTCATAAAGACATTCCGCCGAGATCGCTCCTTCCAGGTGAAGGTGCAAATCGACTTTCGGCATCCGTTGGCATTGATCGAGAGAAACCGTCATGGCTCTCATTCCGGCTCATCCGCGTGGGTGAGCGTATCATTGACTCTCGGGTTTATTTTTACCTATAATCATTGTAAACGTACAGATATTCGGTCGTTTCCGGCCTCACTACGGAGATCCGTCCAATGGGAAAAAGAGGTTTGATTGTTGACGATGCGGCGTTCATGCGCATGATGCTCAGGGAGATTCTCACCAAAGGAGGCTATGAGGTTGCCGGAGAAGCCGTGAACGGCAAAGAGGCCATTGAAATCTATCGGACCGTCTCTCCCGACTTTGTCACCATGGATATCACTATGCCGGATATGGATGGCATCGAGGCCCTCAGAGAAATTAAAAAAATAGATGCCAATGCGGTTGTCATCATGTGCAGCGCCATCGGGCAGCAGGCCAATGTCCTCGAGGCCATTAAAACCGGGGCCAGGGACTTTATCGTCAAGCCCTTCCAACCCGAACGGGTCCTCGAATCCATCAAAAAAACCGTCGGATAACCTCCCCATCCTTCCCTATTCTTCTCCTTTTTCTTTTCCTGCTTTGTTTTTTTTCTTCATTCTTCATTCTTCATGCTTCATTCTTAATTCCCATCTTGACTCCCCCCGCAATCTCGCCTAAAAGACCCTGAACATTTTTCTTCAGGATGGATTCGACATGCGCGTTTGTCTCGTTCGAAATGAAAAGAATCTCACGGTGTGGGAGTCCCGCATCCGCTCCCATCTGTCGCAGGGCCGCCTCGGTAAATGGGGGTATCTCGCAAATCCCCGCCTGGATGACTTCCACTGGAGTCGTCTGCTGGGTCTCTGCAAAGCGGAGGGTCAGAAAACCTGGTGCTGCATGGAGAACTCCGAGCCGATCCTTTTCTTCGGATTCGCGCCCCATTCCTCCCACTCGAATCTTTTCGGTTTCCCCGTCGCGAGAGTCGCTCCGCTCGTTCTCCTGTCTTCGAGTTTTGAATACACCCGCTCCGCTCTGAAACACATTCCATCAAAAGCAAAATCCTCCGGATTCCGACTCCTCTCCCTTCGAATCTCCACCGATGAGCATCTGCTCAACTTCGCTCTCTCCGCATACGGCTGGAACCATGTCGGGACCTCTATGAAACTCGCCATCGAGCGTGATTCCTGGCTGGACCGATCCCGGCAGTCCGGAAATCCCACGGTGTATGAGTCCTACCTATCCCAGGCCGTGGATTCTGTTCATATTCGAACCGCTGTGAAATCCGATATTCCCGATCTGTCACGGATTATTGTCTCTGCGCATCGCCACAGTCATTTCTTCAATGATCCCCTCTTGCCGGATGCCGCAAGAACCGCATTGTTCCCGGATTGGGTAGCCAACTCCGTAAATGGCAGCATGGACTTGGTCCTGGTGGCTTGCCGGGAAAATCGTCCCATCGGTTTTGCCTCGTGTCTTCTCAGCAAAGGACTTCGTTCCTGCCTCAATCACGAGGTCGGTGTCCTGGATTTTGTGGCCGTGGACCCTCACATTCAGGGGAAAGGGATCGGCAAAAGGCTCCTGAATGCCGCTTTTGCCTGGCTTTTTGAACGCTGTCCCATCGCGGAATTGCGCACCATGGCCGACAATATCCCGGCTCTTCGCACCTACTGCCGGCTCGGCCTGATCCCGACCGCCACCGATCATCATTATCACTACTGGCTGCGGTCCTGATAACCTTCCAACACATTACCCCTGGATTTGTCTGGACTTTCTGTCCGACATGCGCCATGATCCCTTATGATTTCCCTTTGAGTAGGAGATCGTGCAGTGATCGATTCGTGTCGTGTACTGGTTCTCAACTCAACTTACGAGGCAATTAACGTTTGCACGGCTCGTCGCGCTCTCAAACTGCTTTTCTGCGGTATTGCCCATGCCGTTGAGGATTCCCCCCGTGTTGTTTCTTCTCCCAGCTCTCAGTTTAGACTGCCGGAGGTGATTCGACTTCGGCGGTATGTCCGGATCCCGTATCGGCCCGTCCCGTTCTGCCGCAAGAACATCCTTCTGCGCGATTCGTTCCGTTGCCAGTATTGCGGGGTGCAGAAAAGCCCCGATCATCTGACCATCGATCACTTGCTCCCGCTTTCGCGTGGCGGCACTCATGACTGGACAAATGTCGTCACCGCGTGTAAAAGCTGTAATCATCGCAAGGCCAGTTACCTGCCGGAGGAAGTCGGCATGAGGCTTTTGGCACGGCCTCGGACTCCGAATCTGCCGACTTTCTTGCAGCTGGTCCGCATTCAGGGGGAGGGACGTGCGAGTTGGCGGAAATATCTCTTCTTCGATTACGCCGAATCCACGGAAGATGTTGCAGTTTGACACCCATTTATGCGCCTGTGGCTCAGGTGGATAGAGCGTCGGTCTCCGGAACCGAAGGTCACGCGTTCGAATCGCGTCAGGCGCGTCTTGATTTGACTGGACTTACAATACCTCCCCTTCCGAATTCAAGACCTTTTTGCCCAAATTCTGCCCAAATTGTCGTTCCCGATGGTTCCCGACATTTCCCCGCTATACGTAACCGTCCGGTCAACCCCGTGCCGGCGTGCGGGCTGGGAGTATGCGATCCTGGCGGGATAAGTGTGAGTGTGACTGTGGGGCGGGGGAGGGTAGCCCGCATTTCTCACAAGCCTGTCAGAAGAGGAGTGAGACGCGTTGCATATCGCGAGAATAATCGCGGCGAGTGGTTTCCTGAAGAGATGGGACCACCGACGAAAACCACAGGCGGATCTGGTTCGCCCACATCTCATGGGAACTCGTCCGATCCGCAAACAAATACAACGGCTGTTCCTTGATCCGGTTCTCCATCTCCCCTCGCGCACAATACTCCTTC
>JAKPRU010000484.1 GCA_029557025.1 Candidatus Omnitrophota bacterium
CGTATGTATCGGCCCCGCGTGGTTTTTGTAACTCCCGATTTCGACCGCCACCCTGACCATGAAGCCGCCAACAAACTGGTCAAAGCCGCTTTCTTTCTTGCCCGTCTGCCCAAATACCATGGCGATGAACACGCGCACTCCGTGAACGCCTGGTACAACTATTTTATTCACGATATGCACCGGGTCAGCTTCGTTGTGGATATCACCTCGGTCTGGCCGCAGAAGGTGGACGTTCTCAAAGCGTATCGAAGTCAATTCGTCGAAGGCGAGGTTCCCGATGGATACCGGTATCTCGGCACATCGGATTATCTCCGGCAATTGGAGGCTTACAGCCAGTTCCTTGGAGCGAAAATCGGTGTGGAACGCGGGGAGGGGTTCTATGCCCCCGCTCCTTTGAAAGTCCGCAATGTTCTTGACGTTATCCCGTGATCTCCTCCGGTCGGTTCCGGCAAGCTCCGCTATTCCCAACATTGCGCGAAATCCAAATCTTGTTAGATTGAAATAAAATCCTGAATTCCAAAGAGCGATAGGCGACGGCGACTGGGAAAGAGTTATCCCTTCGGAGAAATTATGCGGCTTGTTCTCGTTTCGTTGTTGATTGTGATCCTCCTGGCTGTGGCCGGATACCTGTTTGTGAGATTCCCGGAGATGTTTCTGTGGGTGCAGCGCCGGACTCTTCCACCGCTGACCACCCAAGGTGAGCCGGCCCCACAGCCATCACCGTGCGCGACATCCAAAACCGAACACAGGACCTTTGAAATCCGTCTCTCCTGCCCGGATGCGCTACCAACGGAAGATGTTGTCCTGGTGTTCGATCCGGACCGAACCTGGAGTATCCGAATCGACAGCGCTGTGCCGAGCGCGCCGGATGGGTACTTCCCCACTCCGCAATCGGTCAAAGGAATCTGGAAAGAACAAAGCGGAAAACTCGACCCGGTGAATGACCGCTCTGCCGATTGGATACCGCCGAATCAGGAAGGCCTGTGCACGGTGGAGTTTGAGCAGACCGTTCTTTACACGCCCCTGAAATCCGAGTCCCTGCTCAATCGTCGGCTGCCGAACCTGCTCTTCCGGGGAAAGGGAACCATCCGTTTTCTTGTGCCGCTGCATGTCGCGGAAATCGTGGACGGCAAGGTGAACGGATTTAACGTCGGCAAATATCCGAACCTCTATAAAAGCCGGTCGACGACTATCTCCGCCGAACGGATACGCGCTCATGCGAAGACCTATCTGCCCCCGACATTGTGGTACAGGGTGGATGAAACCACGAAGGATCTTGTCATCGCCTGGAATTACCGACTCGGAGAATTCGACCTGGACCAGCGATACCGACCTTCACCGTATCCCCACTATATCGCCCTGGACCCGAACATCCTGCGGAAACTGAACGACCTGAAAACCCGCATGAATGCAGATGGGTTTTCGTTCGACAAGTTCGACATTCTCTACGGTTTTCGTTCGCCCGGATACAATCGGTCGGAACATGTGAAAGATGGCGAGACTTCGCTCAAGAGCGCATTCTCGCTGCACATTTACGGGAAAGCGGCGGATATTCTGATCGATCTCAACCGGGACCTGGTGATGGATGATTTGAACGGGGATGGGAAAGCGGACATCCAGGATGCGCGTGTCATTCTTCGGTATGTGGATGAGCTGGATCACCGGTATCTCCTGGACGGCAGCCCGCTTGTGGGCGGAGCAGGCGTATATCCGCATCATGATTTCTGGGAACGAGGCGATGTGGCCCAGTCGCCGTACATCCATGTTGATGTGCGCGGATTTGCCAATGAGCAGGGGAACCCGATTCGCTGGATCGGCAAGAACACCCTGGCCCGACATCAGCAGTCCGAGTAATGCTATCCGCTATGGTGACACGGTCAGTGTGATCGTGGGAATGCGTGATTTCCCTTCTCTTGTCAGCAAATCGCAATACCAGTGATTGTCCAAAAGCCCCAATTCCAGAATGTATGCGCCCGGTGCGGCGTCCTCGGGGATAATAATGGTCTGCTTCTCAACAATTTTCTTGCCGACGGGCAACCGGCGGAGATCCGTTTTTCCCTCCAACAGGTCATGATCGAACTGGAGGCGCCGGTCTCCGCAGACCAGGTTGACCGCGACCCGGAGCGGGTCGGCAGGTGGATTGAGACACCTCCAATCATAAGTCAGTTCAACTTTCCCGCCCGGTTTCACTGTCGTTCGAGAGGCCCGCACCTGTTCCAGTACCAGGCACTCGGTTCCCCGCTCGATCCATCCGGCGATGACATTCGCACCGAGTTTCGGGAGATCAGAGACAATTTCAAAGGATCCGACTTCCTGGAAAAACCGTCCATCACCTCGTTTCAGCAGGTCCCCGCTGTCGCTTCGGGCTCCCGCCAACACCACATACCGGCCCGTGGGAGCATCGGCAGGTACGGTGACTGTCTGGCTCCAGGGCATGAGACGGCCACGCTCCAATTTGTTCGCCGGATACAGGCCATTCCACCATTTGTGATCGGAATGCCAGGAGAAATTCGGCCCCTCGATCCGCAAAACAACGGAAACATCTTGTGTGGGAGGTTCCAGGCATCGCCACATAAACCGGATTTGCAGCACCTCCCCGGCAAGAACCTCCGATCGGCTCAATTCCATCTTTCGGATGCGCAGAACCCTCCGCTCCCTCTCGAGCCAGGCATCTTCTATCAGGTCCTTCCCATCCACGATTTTCCAGTCGTTGCCGGAACGAGATGGAACCGTGGCAATGGCTGGAACAAGACCTGTCTCGCTCGCATACGCCAGAACAACCGAATCGTCGGGCGCATCCAGATCGGGGTCCAGGGAAAGAAATCGGTTGAACCGGGTTACATACAGCCAGTTATCCTCCGGTTTGTAACCCAGCGCCGCTCGGTCTTCATAGAACTGCTTTGGGGGATAGTTCCCGAAAAAGAGATAGAAAATGTACGGTTGATTGATGGTTCTTGTCAGTACGGTCAGAGACCGACGAGATTCGCATTTCCGGAGCTTCCCGATGGCCTGCTCCATTCCATCATAATAAAAGCCATAAGTTGCTCTGGGGATCTCTCGGATGTAGGCCACGGCCTGATTTGGAAACCACAGAAGTGTGCCAAGGCCGCAAAGAATCGCAAGAGAAATTCCGGCCATCCGAAGCATTCCCTGTTTCTGTTGAATCCAACCTTTCAAAACAAGAAATCCCAGACCCGTAAGCAGCGCATAAATCGGAACGGCGGTAACGCAGCGATGAGCATGTGGCCCGCCGCTTGTAAGGCAATCCGGCAGAGGGTAAACCAGGAGCCACAAAAGAAGAATCTGCGCCTCTATAGAACGCCGGAACACAACGCACGACCAAATCCCAAGCAGAATCAGCGGAAAAAAAGAGGGTAATAATAGTCCTCCTCCCATGTAGAGAAATGGATTCGGGTCGCCTTCAAGAAACAGGTGCCTGGGCGAGAAATGAGGAAGGTAATTCAATACAGCCTCCGACAAAGTCGCCAAGCTGAACAAAGAAGCCGCCTGATCCCCGATCGCGACAACGTTCATCCGCGCAGTCATGTTCTCATAGCGAAAGGTGTACGCAAAAATCAGCGGCAGACTCGTTAAAAAAAACATCAAAATCCCTGCAACCAGTGAAGATCGTTTTTCCCGCCAGAATTGCATCAACGATCCGCGATGGATCGCAGCGAATCCTGTCAGCATCAATGGAACGAACAGCCGGGCAACAGTGTAAGTATAAAAAGTGAGGCCCCAGAGAACACAACCGCAGATCAACAGGATATCGCTCCTCCAGGGTCTTTTGTCTTCCGGGCATTCGGAAAAAGCGCAAAGGACAAGATAAGTCCCCAGGCCGAAAGTCAGCGGGAGAAGCATGTCGCGGACCGCGACACGGGATAAATGAATTTGCCAGGGTGTGACCGAGGCGGCTACCGCGGCAGCCAATGCCCCTGTTTTTCCGTATAACCGGCGAGCCAAAAGATAGGCGATCAGAACCACACCCGTTCCCATCACGGCAGAGACCACCCGCACACTCCAAACCGACAGGCCGAACAGCCAGATGGACGGCACAATCAGATACCGATGCAATCCTTCCTCGTAATCGCCGAACGAATTGAAAAACAGCGGCAGAAACTCACCGTGACGATTCTGGCCGGATTGAGCAAGACACAGCGCGTCGTACCCCGTTGCCGCTTCATCCTGAAAAAACCCCGGTGGGGCCTGTTCCAGAGCCGCGACCCGGAGGAACAGCGAAAGTAAGAGCGCCAGGGCCAGTGTCCAGCCGTGAGCCGTGTTCCTTAGAACAGAATGGGAAATCATCTCGGACTCACACGGTAACGCCTGATCGGGACAAATGAAGATCGTGTCAGGAATCGGATGCCTTTCCGTTTTGACTGACAATCATGGAAAAACCGTAGAGATAATCTATTGCCGACCACAGGGTGATTACAGTAATCACAGCCATCGCCCAATAGGCAACCTGGTGAATATCCCAGCTGACCCAGCCATGTTCCCGACACGCAATCAGGAAAGTGATCATCACGGTGCCGAATCCCTGTACCACGGCTTTAACTTTCCCCGATGCCCGCGCGGACATAATTACGGCATACGTGGCCGCGCCGACACGCAAATACGACACCAGGGCGTCCCGGTAAAACACCAATGCCACCATCCAAACCGGTACATATTCCTCGGCGAGCAGACACAGGAAAACCGAGAACCGCGAGATGCTGTCGGCAAAGGGGTCCAGCAATTTACCCACATCGGAGACCTCCTTGCGGCTTCGCGCAATATAGCCGTCAACCATGTCGGTGATCTCAAACAAGCAGGCAATCAGAAATGCCGCCGTCTTACCCGCTGGCCCTCCCCACAGAAAGCAGACAATGAAAACGGGGCTGAGGATGATCCGGCTGCCCGTGACTCCGTTTGCAAATGTCCAAATGTTCATCATGGAACCTTCTTGAGTGCAGGAATACGGTATCACCTTCCGGCAAACTCTTCCACGAAAAGGCCAGCCTGATCCGGAAATCTCGATGAAGCATCCTTCGAGAAACGCTGCGAACCATTCATTCCCCGACACAATTCAGTGTAAACTCAGGCACAAAATCGGTATTCAATCTCTAAAACAGGAAGAATTCCTCCGCAAGAACCACAGGTTTTTCAATTATAGCCTTTCCAATGTCAAGGGGCGAATGCCCCCGGCGGGTTTGGAGCGCAATATGACCAGATACGCGGTCATATCGGACATTCACAGCAACCAGGAAGCCTTCGATGCCGTGCTGGCAGACATGGGAGACCAGGGATTCGACCGCCTCCTATGCTGCGGAGACTTGGTCGGGTATGGTCCCAATCCAACCTATTGCATCGAGCGATTCCGGGAAGTGCAGGAAAAATATGGTCAGGTCCCCTGCATTCTGGGAAACCACGACCATGCTGTGGTGACCGGTATCCTTATCGGATTTAATCCCGAAGCCGCAGTTGCAGCAAAATGGACTCGTGAACAAATCACCCAGACAAATTTCCGATGGCTATCCCGATTTGTTTGGAGATGGACCGAGGATAACCTCTTTCTAACCCATTCCTCACCGGAGAACCCGGAAGAATGGGAGTATTTATACGCACCAAGCCGGATCTCCACCCAATTCAACTATTTCGAGCAGGAAATCTGCTTTGTGGGGCATACCCATCAGCCGTACGTTTTTGCCCAGGGAACCGACCGGCTCCTCACTGTAGATGAGTTTCATATCCCCGATGGAGTTCGCTGTATCGTCAATTGTGGCAGTGTGGGCCAGCCGCGTGATGGCGATCCCCGTGCCTCCTATTGCCTGTACGACAGTAATAAACGTCTTCTGCAATTCCGTCGGGTTAAGTACGATTTTAACCTGACTCTCACAAGAATCATCAATTCGGGTCTGCCTGAAATCCTGGGTAGACGGCTCGAGTACGGATACTGAGTTAATCAACAGGACACACTCACAGGTGGGGAATCCGCTTCGTTTCCCTTACGTGCGATGCCACTCTCTTATGGCGCGTTCGAATAGTTCCGACTTGGAGGGCCAGGACAAGCCCGGGCGGAATCGGTCTTTTTGCTCCAGCGGAACAAGCAAGCGATCCTTGCAGTAAATGAAAACGTTCCGATCTGTGTTGGCGATTTCCCATTCCTCGCCGAGGACTATCGCATCCTCCGGGCAGGCCTCCTCGCAGAAACCGCAGAAGATACAGCGGATTATATCGATCTGGTAATGCCGCGCGTGACGTTCTCCATGAGAAACAGGGTGTTCCGGGTCATTCTCGGCGGCCTCCAGGTAAATGGCGCCGGTCGGACAGGCCACGCTGCACAGGCCACAACCGACACAACGCTCCAGCCCGTCCGGGTGACGCTGTAGACGGTGCACACCCCGGAATCGGGGCGATTGCGGTCGCTTTTCGTCGGGATAATCAAACGTGGTAGGCTTGCGGAACAGATGCTTAAATGTCAGCCCCATTCCTTTGGCGACTTCGATGATGGCCTTCAACATCTCTCACCCCCGGATCGGAGATTGCCGGACCATCTTATCAGAAGAGCGGGGGACAACAAGGCGTTACGGTCAGGA
>JAKPRU010000504.1 GCA_029557025.1 Candidatus Omnitrophota bacterium
GGGACAAAGAAACCATCTCGAAAATCTGCAAGGTTCTTCAATCGCAGCCGCAGGTCGGCGTGGTGTTCACGCCATCAGATGCAGAAGACGGGAGTCTCCTGGGTGGTGTGCCGGGAACATTCTCGTTTGATGCTGTCCACTGGAGTCACCCCAGAGCCGGTGCGATTCTGTTTTCCAAGGCCTGGTCGGACCGGAAAGGGCCATTCGGCTATCCCGGCACAAGCGCCAACGAGGGCACAGCGGGTCATGGAACCTCCAGCCCGTTCGATATTCATAATGTGCTGATTATGAAGGGACCGCGGATCCGCACCGGCAGTCGATCAACCGTTCCAACTGCAAATGTAGACATCGCGCCAACTGTGTGTCGGATAGTCGGCGTCGAACCGCCGGACTATATGGACGGACGAGTGATCCAGGAGGCTTTTGAGGACGGTCCTCACCCCTTTGCGGTTCCATATCAAACAAAGGTTGTTCGGAGTTCGGACGGAGTATTCATTTTGCGTTGCTCAACGGTCGAACAAGGCGAACGGAAGAATTCTCACTACTTCGACTTTGCGGGAAGGGAGTGATCTATCATACAGACACACCTCGCTCTGCCCCTCTCCCAATTGCGGATTGGGGATTACGGATTTTCAGAGAGGCGCGTTTTTCTTATTACTCCAGGACGGATTTTCCGGCCTTGATCGCGGATTCGGTCATCAGTGTGCCGAGGGTTCGGCCATAGAATGAAGCCGTGGCCTCATATCCGCCCTGGTCATACTCCTCCGGCGGGAGAATGTATCCCACCACATCGTTTACCAATCCCACCACCAATGCGGTTACCTTGCCGGAGGACTCGAGTTCGGTTCGGATTTTCATGCCTAATGCCGAGGTCATTTCTCCGGGAATGCCGACCATCACCAGGGAGCCGATCCGCAGCGCTGAAATAGTGACCTCGTTGGGGAACGCCTGTTCGACGAAGGCGAGCGCCTGTTTTTCATCCATCTTGTATTCTTCTCCGGCGATCGCGGCGAATTGGGGGAACAGGCTTTTCGGGGGGAGTTTGACCGGCAACTCGGTCGCTTTAAGAATGGGATTTTCCATGAGGATGGAGGAATCCAGGCACTCCAATACTTTTTCACTCACGCGCTTCCCGAACGTGGTCATTTTCTCAATATCGCTGCTTCCCTCGGGACGGACTGTCGTGACATCGCCTTGTGCGCCATTGAGATAGAGGACTGTGATACCCGCGCCGATGTTCTTTTCCAGGGTTCGGCAGAGCGCGCCGGGCCAGTCCGCGGAGATTTCCATCATATCCGCGCCGAGGATGGTGGGATGGGCGGCAAAATGGACAATCATGGCGACAGGTTGTTCCTCACCGGCGCTGATACTGAGAACGGTCAGGCGATTGTCCACGGTTGCATCATCGCGACGATTGCGGATCAGCCCTTCGGTTTCCAGTGTGCCCAAGGCGATCCGAACCGGTTTGGCATCGGCCATTGCCTGGAACACGGACAGTGCGACAATGTTTGCGGTCCAGTCGAGCAGCCAGGGATCATACATCCCGATTGCCGCATTCCCGGCCGTATTGTTTGAGTTCATTGCCATGGCCTCCGGCGCAGAATGGCTGTGGGTGGCGGCCATGAACAGGAATACATCCTCTTTTCCGCCTTCTTGCAGGCGGCTGCGGACGGCATCCGCCAAGCTGAACGGGATATAAAGAAGGTCGCAGGATACCAAGGCCACTTTGGTGTCCCCCTGTTCCAGATACACGGCACGGCTCATCACGGGGTCATGCACGCCCGTGGCCGGTTTTCCGTTTCGGTCGCCGTATCCTCCCAGGGGGATATCATGGGCCTTCGGGTCCGGCGTGATGCTGATGGAGGAGCTTCCAGCGAGCAACGGGGGGCTGTCGGATTTCCCCTGAACGGGACAGCCGAACAGAAAGACGGCCATGGCAATCAGGAGACCTGTTCCGAGTATCTGATGGAGATTCGCTTGTTTTTGCATCTTTTTTCTCCCATTTCGGATTGAGTCCGGCATGATGCCGCTGTTGTACGTGACAAAATACATCCTATACTATTACAATTGTAAGAAGACAAGTTCACAAAGGAGTGGTTGCCGGTTTGTTTTTGAACCGGAATCGATCATGAAAAAACACACGGTTGTTATTTTTCTTGCGCTCATTTTTCTGTCTGCGGGTGCGGCCCAATCGTCCAAAGTCCTGCCGCTGAATCTTCCCCAGATCGTGGAAGATGCAGGGAAGATTTTTGTCGGCAAGTGCACCGAGGTAAAAAGCGGTAAGGACCCGGAGAGCCAACTTGTTGTCACATGGATTACTTTCAAGGTTTCGCGGGGGATCAAGGGAGATGTTCAAGAGACCGAAACGATCAAACAGATCGGTGGGAGCCACGAGGGGTTAACTGTGAGCACATTCACTCCCAAGTTCAAAGTGGGTGAGGAAGTCCTTCTTTTTGTGTATCCCCCAAGTTCGGTCGGGCTGACCAGTGCGGTGGGATTGAACCAGGGGAAGTTCCTGGTTTATTCCGACAAAGAGACAGGCAAGAAAAAGGTCACCAATGGAATGCCGGAGAATGTTTTGTTTTCGCCTCAGCCCAGTAAAATCGGCAAGAAGCGGGGATATCAGATTCAGGGGGAGAACGACCCTGTTCTTGCCGGAGCCAGGACCATGGAGCTGGAACCTTTCATTGAAAGTGTCAAGGCCATGGTGAAGATGACAAAGAAAGAAACCGAGTAATTTCCCTCTTTTTTCCCCGGATGAATGATATTGCATTCAGTTGACGTCGGAGGGGGAGCGATATGGATTGTACGATCAGGGTGCGGTGAGCCGCCCGGCAGCGCAACCGGAAAAAACAGCTTGTCCGGATTAAATTGCTGCCTGGATTGGATGGAGAAAACCGGTTGAAAATCTGCATTCGTGGTGCGCGCGGGTCTATTCCAACCCCGATTTCCTCGGCGGAGATTGCCGAAAAAATTGCGGATGTTCTCTGGTCCACCCAAGGCCGGGCTTTTGCGGGGAAAGAGGAAGTCATGGAGTATCTCCGATCGCTTCCATTGATGCAAAGAGGGACGGTGGGGGGGAATACGGCCTGCATTGAAGTGCGACAAGGTGAGGAGGCGGTCGTTCTGGACGCGGGAACAGGGATTCGCTCTCTCGGTTCGGATCTTATGAAAGGGCCGTGCGGCAAAGGGAAGGGCGTGGTTCACCTGTTGATGAGCCATACGCATTGGGACCATATAATCGGGTTCCCGTTTTTCCAGCCGGCTTATGTACGCGGCAACCGGATTATCGTTTATGGAGTTCACGATGAACTGCAAAAGCGATTTGAAATCCAGCAGAATCCTCTTTACTTTCCGGTCCCCTTGAATGCCATGCCCGCCGAAATCGAGTTCCGGCAAATCCGAGAAGGTGAAGCATTTGCGATCGGGTCTCTTCGGATTCGTACCATGGAACTCCATCATCCCGGGAAGGCGTATGCCTACCGGATTGAGGATGACACCGGATTATTTGTCTATGCGACCGATGGGGAATACAAGGACCTGAGCCAGGCGATGATGCGTCCCTGCCTCGACTTCTTTCGAGATGCGGACATTCTGATTTTTGATTCGCAATACACCTTCCATGAAACAATGCTCAAGGAGGCGTGGGGGCACAGCTCCTCCATTATCGGGATGGATATTGCTGTAGCCGCCGGGGTGCGGCACCTTCTGATGTTCCATCACGAGCCGGCCAATCAGGACAAGAGAATCCTGAACCTTCTCGAAGAAACCCGGCGGTATTGCCGTCACGCTCACCCGCAGGCACGTTGCGTGGTCAATCTGGCCTGTGAGGGGATTGTGCTGGATCCTTCCGAACCGCCGGTGGAAATCGCGTTTTGAAGTATGATTTCTTTGTCAGAACCATGATTCGCCTGATTATGGGATTACCCTGATTTTCTTAATCATGGTGATCCGGTAATCCCACGAATCACGGTTCAGATTTCTCCGCACTCGAATCTTGTGCCGCCGCTTTTTTGACAGTGAAGTTCATTTTCCACCTGCGGTTCTTTCTCAAAGACCTTCGTTTCCCGCCGTGAGGACGGAGTAGGGTCACACGCGGGAGAACAGGCGGTGACGGCTCAGAGTGAACTTGAGGGAGTTCCAGGTCCCTCGTGGGTGTGCCAGCAAGCGTTTCAAATGACGCGGGTGACGGAACGGCCGGATGAGTTTGTGCCATTCCCATTCTTTGTATGCCTGTTTGAGTGCGTGTTCGAGATCCGCCGGTGAGAGGCATTCGGTGCGGATAACAGCGGTGCTCATGCCATCGTATCGGGAAAAGTCCTCGGTCACGATCATCCCCGCATTGCGCATATCCTGGTAGAAGGATGAGCCGGGATAAGGCGTCATGATGGAGTATTGAACGGTTTCCGGGTCGAGACGTTTGGACAGGTCGATGGTTTTGCGGATGGTTTCCCAGGTTTCGCCGGGCAATCCGAACGAGAAGGTGAGGTGCTGCCGGATGCCCAGTTCACGGGTGATGCGGACGGTTTCCTCTACGCGGTCCAGATCGAGGCCCTTTTTTGCGCGGTCAATCAGTTCCTGGGAAGCGGACTCCACTCCGTACTTGATCGCCACGAGACCGGCGTCTTTCATGGCCTGAAGCGTCTCGCGGTCTGATGTATCGGCGCGGGCCATGGCTGCCCAGGGGAGACCCAGATTCCGTTTTCGCATCTCCTCGCAGAGCGCCAGAATCCGCTTCTTTCCGATGTTGAACGTGTCATCGTCGAAATAGACGGAGCGGAAACCGTACTCATTCTTCATGGCTTCAATTTCATCCACGACATCCACGGGATTGCGGGTGCGATACAGATTGTTCCCATACATAATCTGGGGCCATGCACAGAAAACGCACTGAAACGGGCATCCACGGCTCGCCCAGATCTGCAATGTCGGTTCGGGAATAGCGCCCGGCTGGTCATAGTAATTCCGTATCGGCAGATGTTTGCGGGATGGCCACGGGAGACTGTCGAGATCCCGGATTACCTCTGCGCGAGGGTTGACAATTCCTCTGCCGCCGGAATCGCGAAATCCCAACCCGCGGATAGCCTCCATCTTGCCGCCTGTTTCCAATGCGGAAACCAAGTCCCGCAGAATGTATTCGTATTCGCCTTGAAGAACATAATGGACTTCCGGCACGCGCTCGAAAAAAGCCGGTTCATACATGCCCAAGTGTGGTCCGCAGAACACAATAGAGGATTCCGGGCATTGTTTTTTTGCCTCACGCGCCTGGCGCAAATCCGTGTCCATGGAAGCGGTGGAGACTTCGAGTACAATCAGGTCGGGTTGGAATTTCTCGATGCGGGAAAGGAACTCCTGCTCTGTGATGCGTTCGGCAATCCCATCCACCAGGCAGCAATCGTGACCCTCACGTTCCAGCACAGCTGTTGCATAGGCCAGGTAGAAGGGAAACGGCATGTACCGGTTGCACGATTCCTCAAAGTGAGGCCAGCGGGACCCCGCACGGACGCCATACGCGCCATCTTTACACCAGGGACCATTTCCCAGGAAGACTCGCATCATTCTCCCTCGTGATGAAAATCAAGCGGGGACGCCTCCCCCGCTGCCGGCGGCTGCCAGGAAGAACAACAATCCTACCAGCAACGGTGAAATGGCCGCCAGAACGGATAACCAGCCGGAAATGCCGTGTACCTCGCGAAGCCCCAGTGCATTCATGGCGATCCAGCAGAAATACCCAATGAACATTCCGACAAACGGGATCAATAGAAAGAGAATCCCCACTAATGAGTAGCATCGAACCTGAAGAGTCACTTCGAATCCGCGCCGACCTCCGGCCAGGTACACGAAAATCTGCTGAATCCAGGAAGCCAGGATAATCTCCACGATCAGAAACTGCATGAGATAATTCAACCATCGGGAGGGACTTCGGTTGGAGAAATAGATGGTCATCTTTTCGTAGACCGCATCGACCGGTTCAGCGGGTTCCCCTGTTGCCTTCACTTTCTGCAATTCCTGGGCGACCAGAGGGAGCAATAGCGTCTGATTAATAAGAATCCCCGGAAAATAAAACAGGAAGGTGCAGACAACGGCGAACAGCAGCGGCGCCCAAGGAGGGCTGACAGTCGGCAGTTGTCTGAAAAACCGGGTGGGCTGCAACATGGCATCACTGACGGTTTGTACGAACGCCCGAACAAATCCCAGTTCTTTGCGTCGAAGCCAGGGGATCAGGTTGGGCGATTGTGTTGAGTTCTCCATACCGGCCCGGCGCACAGAGGCAGCGAATCCGGCGAGGCATCGCCGACAGCAGGGTTCACCTTCCAGGCGCGGCACTTCCCGTGTGCCGATCGGCATGCCGCAGGTGCAGCAGATCGGTTCATCGGATCGGATCGACCAGTCATTCTGTTCGTTCATAACGGCAAAATTCTCACCCGTCTTCCCTCCACCTTGAGCCGGCCCGCGACGTGCAGCCGGATTGCTTCCGGGTAAATCTCACGCTCCGCTGCCTGGACCCGCTCCGCGAGGGTGTCCGGCGTATCGTTGTCCAGAACCTCCACGGCTTTCTGCAGGATGATCGGACCATGGTCATATTCCTCATCGACATAGTGGACCGTTGCGCCGGTGATTCTCGCACCCGACTCGATCACGGCCTCATGTACATGATGACCGTATAGCCCCTTTCCGCAAAAAGCGGGAATCAATGCGGGATGTACGTTGAGAATCCTTCTCTCGTAACGTTTCCCGATCCGAAAAAGAGACATGAATCCCGCCATGGCGATAAGATCGGGTTCGTAAGCATTCACCGCTTCACAAAGCGCTTGATTGAACTCCTCCCAAGTCGCATATTCTTTTCGTGCCACGAGGGTTGTCGGAATCCCATGTTTTTCTGCGCGAACAAGGCCATACGCATCCGCCCGACTGGAAATCACGCCCACAATCCGCACCGGCAGTTGTCCGGCGTCGATCCGGTCAATGAAATTTTGGAGGGTGGTTCCCCCGCCCGAAATCATGACCAACATACGCGGTGTTTCTGTCATGGTATCTACGATGTTTCGTTCGACCGTGTTTCTCAGTGTAACCACAGAATCATGCAAAGAGAATCTTAGGTGCGGGTTTTGTGGTGGGGGAGGGGAGAGAATGATGAATCACGAATTGGAAGAGATGGGACAGATGGGACGAATAGGACGAATGGGAGTGACAATGGAGCCTCGCCCTCCCGGTGGGACAGGCCGGATATGGACAGGCACTGTGTGCGGCATAGAATTATGAGATAATGAATTTGGATAGGATGTGTGATTTCTATTTTCTGTGCGGGTGGCCAATCCAGCGGATTGAGGGAACCCATGGCCGACGTTGGCGAGATTCTGTCCGATCTCCGAAACAACCCGGAGTTTCGCAACGGTATTGCATTCTGGCACACGATCGAACCGCGCCCGCCGGTGTACGGGGACTGGCCGGAGGAACTCTCCGAGGATCTCCGTACCGTTCTGCGGAAACGGGGCATTCGAAATCTATACAGCCACCAGTCCGAGGCTGTGCGTCTCGCTCAGAACGGTCGAAATGTGATTGTAGTCACTCCCACCGCGTCGGGGAAAACTCTTTGCTATAACCTTCCCGTGCTGGCGCACTTGCAAGGGAACCCGGATGCACGGGCACTGTACCTTTTCCCGACTAAAGCTCTATCGCAAGACCAGATGGTGGAGTTGCACGACCTTGCCGGGGAACTAAGCCGGCCATTGAAGATTTACACTTTCGACGGTGACACGCCCGCGACCGCCAGACGGACCATCCGTTCCTCCGGACACATTGTTGTCACCAACCCCGATATGCTTCATACCGGCATTCTCCCACAGCATACACAGTGGGTGCGCCTTTTCGAGAACCTGAAATTTGTGGTGATCGACGAACTGCACCATTATCGCGGGGTGTTCGGCAGCCATACAGCGAATCTCCTGCGCAGGCTGCATCGAATCTGCAAGTTCTACGGCGCTCATCCCCAGTTTATCTGCTGTTCGGCAACCATTGCCAATCCCAAGGAGCTGGCGGAACAGCTGGTCGGAAGACCGTTCGACCTGGTGGACAACAACGGCGCACCGCAAGGGGGAAAGCATTTTATTTTCTACAACCCGCCTGTTGTGAATGAGGAATTGGGAATTCGGCGATCCGTTATCAAAGAGGCGGTAAAATGGGCGATGCAATTTATCCCCAAAGGCATCCAAACGATTGTTTTCGGACGAAGCCGCCTGACCGTGGAGATTCTGACTACTTATTTAAAACGGGCCATGGAGCGCATGAAAAAAGATCCGAGCCGGATCACGGGATATCGTGGCGGCTACCTTCCGCTGGAGCGGCGGGAGATCGAAGAAGGCACGCGGTCCGGGAAATACCTGGGGATTGTCAGCACGAACGCGCTGGAACTCGGGATCGATATCGGGCAATTGCAGGCAGCGGTTCTGGCGGGGTATCCGGGGACGATTTCCTCAACCTGGCAGCAGGGCGGACGCGCCGGACGGCGACAGGACACCTCTATCGTGGTCCTGGTGGCCAGTTCCGCTCCCCTGGACCAGTTTATTGTCAACAATCCCCGATATTTCTTCGGCACAAACATGGAGAGCGGGTTAATCAATCCGGATAACGTGGCGATCCTGATCAGCCATCTCAAATGCGGGGCATTTGAACTCCCCTTCGAGAGCGATGAGTCATTCGGACCGGACAGCCAGGGATTGCTGCGATACCTGGAAGAGGAACGAGTTGTGCGTCAAACGGGCAGCCGGTGGTACTGGACCAGCGAGACCTATCCCGCTGAGGAGGTCTCTCTCCGGTCCGCTGCTGCCGAGAACTTTGTGATTATCAACCTGTCGGACAACAACCGGGTTCTGGGAGAGGTGGACTTTTTCAGCGCCCCCATGCTGATCCACGAGCAGGCAATTTACCTGCACCTCAGCCAACCTTATGTAATCGAGAAACTGGACTGGGAAGGCCGAACGGCGTACGCCCGTGAGGTGGATGTGGACTATTACACCGATGCCGTTGCGAAAACGGATATCAAAGTTCTGACACCGGACCGCGAGGAAGAGATCCCGTCCGAGAAAAGCCTGCCGCATATCGCGGCCTATCGGCATTTCGGCGATGTAGAGGTCAGCACGCTGGTTCCCAAGTACAAGAAAATCCGGTTCGAGACTCACGAGAATGTCGGATTCGGCGATGTTCACCTTCCCCAGCAGGATATGCACACTGAATCTTATTGGGTGGATTTTTCCGAGGGGGTGGTGGAGGCGTTGCGTGAGGAGGGGGTGGACCTGGGAGGCGGATTGCGTGCCTTGGGGACAGCGCTGGTGAATGTGGTTCCGATTTTCGTGTTGTGCGATCGGAGGGATATTCGATGCTCCCCGATGGTCCGTGCGCCGTTTTCCGATTTGCCGACCATCTATTTATACGATGCCTATCCGGGCGGGATCGGAATCGCGCAGCGGATCTTTGAAATCGACAAGGAGTTATTTCGGTCGGCGGCGGATGCCATCGCGAAATGCGCCTGCAAAACCGGATGTCCATCCTGTGTCGGTCCGCCGCTGGAGATCGGCGACCGTGGAAAACGGAGCGCCGAGCGGCTGCTGGAGTATTTGCTTTGAGAAAACGCGCTTTGCTTTCTCAGTCTGCAGAATCGCGGAATCTCCATACCGCTTGACAGATGGTGCATTGTACCTGAGAATCGAAAAACCGTGATTTATCATTTGCGCACGGAAGACTGGGATTGGAGGACGGTTTTGTGAACCAAACCAACCAGAAGCTGAATGTGTTCGAGGGTGTAACCCTATACCATTGGATCATTGTCATTATTGCGTCGTGTGGCTGGCTGTTCGATTGCATGGATCAGCGGCTGTTTGTGCTGGCACGTGAATCGGCATTGCGGGAGGTCCTTGGCAGCGATGCCGCCGCTCAGCTGGCGATTAAGAAATACATCGGGTGGGCCACCGGAGCCATGATCTTCGGATGGGCCACCGGGGGGATTGTGTTCGGTATGATGAGCGACAAAATCGGTCGGGTGAAAACCATGACCTTCACTTTGCTGGTGTATTCCGGGTTTACCGGGTTATCGGGCTGTGCAACATCGTGGCTGGATTTTACGGTTTACCGATTCCTGGTGGGCTTGGGAGTGGGGGGGATGTTTGGTGCGGCGACGACGCTGGTTGCGGAAAGCGTTCCCTCCGGGTTCCGGTCGATGGCCCTGGGGTCTCTCCAGACCCTCTCTGCGATCGGCAACATGATGGGGTCCTGGATTGCATACAATATCCCGCCAAGCGCGGAACAGTTTTTCCTTGGTTTCTCCGGCTGGCGAGTTCTCTTTTTTGTGGGAATCGTCCCCGCGTTACTGGTCGTTCCTATTGTGGGCATTCTGAGTGAACCGGAAGCCTGGAAGAAGAAAAAGGCGGAAATAGCCCAAGGTGGAGCGGCAGTGTTAAAACAACTTGGATCGCCCGTCGATTTGTTTAGGGAACCCCGGTGGCGGCGGAATACGATTGTCGGTCTTTTACTCGGTGTCTCCGGCATGATCGGGTTATGGGGGATCGGTTTCTTTTCCCCCGAACTGATTACCATGGCGTTGATGGATACCCCCATCCGGGTTGAGGACCTGACCGATGCCAAGGCAGTCGTGGAGAAAATCAAGGCCAATTCCGATCCGTTTGCTCAGTTTCTGCGCGGGCGACTCCCCCAGGATACCCTTGCGATGGTGGATGCTTATGATGGCTCGACGGATCCGTCCGAGGAATTGAAAAAGCGGTTGGTCTCCGGGTTGAATGCCATCATTGAGGGAGAACCGATTTACTCTCCCGAACGGTTTTCCCACCTGGAACTCTCCAAGCCGATTCAGACCCGGATCGAGCAAAATCCCGAAGGGGATTCATTGATTCACCTGAACCGGCTGTTGCTCGAGTCCGAATTTCCGGGTGCCCTGGCCAGCGTTCAAGGCTACATCGACAGTGTGCGGGCCAAAGGGACCCTCTTGCAGGATGCGGGGTCATTCCTCGGCATGTTTGCGTTTACGCTGCTCGCGACGTACATCGGTCGGCGGATCGCCTTTCTTGGTTCGTTCATTCTTTGCCTGATATCAACAATCTTTGTTTTCTATTCCCTGGACACGGCTACCCAGGCGTATTGGATGTTGCCTCTTATGGGATTCGCCCAGCTGGCCGTGTTCGGCGGGTACTCGATTTATTTCCCGGAATTGTTCCCGACTCGTCTGCGTGGAACCGGGGTCGGCTTCTGCTATAACACGGTGCGCTACCTCGCCGTGCCGGCTCCGATCGCGTTCGGGTATCTCAGCACGGTGATGTCGATCCGCACGGCGGCAGTGATTATGTCCTTTATTTATGTACTGGGCATGATCGCCCTGATTTGGGCGCCGGAAACCAAGGGACAAGAACTGCCGGAGGACTGATTTTCTAATCCGTGCAGTGCGGAACATTTTTCTAGTGCAGGCCATATCTTTCGCGATTCGCAAACGTTATTGTAATAGCCAACAGTCGATTCGCGCAGTTTTTGTATCTCATCCAGTGTCTTGTTGTATGCCGGAATGCTCCCGGCATCGGAGGCCACTATGTCTACTCACCCCACCTCCCTGTACCCGTTTGGAATTCTTTTTACCCAGTTTACCCGCGTATTGCTCATTGTCGCGATGGTTGTCGGGTCTGTCCCGGCCTTCGGCGATTTGCCGTCCCTTCTTGAAAGCCGGTCCGACCGGCATGTCAATGTTGTCGGGGTCCTTCCGCTCGAAGAGGAAGCGGTAAAGGATCGGATCCTCATCCTCTTCGACCGCACTCTTCAGCCGATTCCGCAACCGGACCGGGATGTTCTGACAATTACTCCGCCCCTGGACGGACAGTTGCAACTTGGTCCGAACTATGTGGCGTTCCTGCCCACCGAGGTAACGCCGGATCAGATATTCCATCTCCAAATGGGACCGGCTTTGCGCTCCACAGACGGACTGGAAATCAATCCGGCTCATCGGGAAATCTATATCGCAAGCACACCGTTCCTGCCCAAGCGCGTTGCGGTCCTTCAGGAACAGCCGGCGAGGGTGCTGCTCGCGCTGTTTCTCCCATATTCTGTCGATATAGAGACACTGAAACAATACCTGGAGATCCTGTCGAAGTCCGGCCGGCCGGTGCCTTATGAACTTGCCCCCGGAGATAACGATAAGTCTCCGCGCATTGCCATCATTCACTTCGGTGACTGGCCCATTACACTGACGGTAAAGAAAGGATTACCGGATCGAACCGGACGGTTCCATAATCTGAAAGACTTCGTACAGACTTATCCCAAGCGGGATCTTCTCCAGGTTTCGGACGTTCACTGGTATGACTTCACTCCGGAGTTGCAGCGCATTCTGATCTCCTTCACAAAACTCGTGGAACCGGCCGATCTGCAAAAGTACTTGACCATTACAGATACCCATACCGGCGAGACGATTCCCTGCACCTTGGAACGCGGCGAGTTCCCGCTTGACCATCTTGCCCGGATTTCATTACAACGTCTCGAGAATATCCGACTGGCGGTTACCATCGCCGAAGGCCTTCCGGGAGAGATGGGGACATCACTTCCCGGAGTCTACACAACCGTTCTGGAAGCCCAATTCCAGCCCCTTCAAATAGTAGACACATTCTGGAATGATTTCGGTGAACGCGGTTCCGCCTTGCACATCAATTTCAATCATAATCTCCAGCGTTATATTTCGCCCAGGGAGTTTCTTTCGTATCTTCGGATTGAACCGGAAGTCCCCGGCCTCGAAGCCGAGTACTCCTCCTGGTCTACATCCGAGTTTGACATATTTGGTGACTGGCAGGAAAAGCAGACGTACCAGATCACGGTCCTTCCCGGTATTCAATACCGTGACAATTTTCGCTCCAAGGACCCGATTCATCGTGTTGTACATTCCGATACGTTTCGCCCATGGCTGGGTTTCGGCTATGATGAGCAATTTTACTTTCCCCGGCGGAGCAGCTTGGTGTTGCCGCTTCGCAGCCGCAATGTGTCATCTGCCAACCTGACTCTTTACCGCCTCTTTCCATTGAATATAGCGGTGGCTCTGAACGATGCACAGAACGGCCGGGGGAGTTGGTCATTCGGCCGTTCCTGGTGCGAACAAGTGGCGCAGAAACGTTACTCGGTCAACCGACAAGGCCCCACCCTTGTCGAAACGAAGATCCCGCTGGACGAACTGTTCGGTAGCGGGAAGCGTGGGGTGTTCTGCCTGGAGGCGGACGCACAAGGAGCGCCTACAGCAACGAAAGTGATCCTGTTCACCGATATCGGATTACTTGCCCATTGGCGCGACAATGAATTGTATGTGTTTGTACACGACCTGTACTCTCTGTCTCCCATTGAGTCCGCCAAGATTACGGTATATTCGGAAAAAAACCAGCTATTGGCGGAACTCCGCACTGATGCCAAGGGCCTCGCCTGTGTTTCAGATATGAACACGGCTTGGGGAAATCCGAAAGTTCTTGTAGCCGAATATGGAGAGGATTACACGTTTCTTCAGTTGACGCCCAGCCAGGATAATATCCCGCAGATTCGCTCGGATATGCCGTCCTATCGACCGGACGCTTACGATGGTTTCCTGTACGCAGACCGCGATCTGTACCGTCCGGGCGAGACGGTGCACCTGCGCTGGATTGTCCGCACAAATTACGGTGAAGCGCTGGCGAACGTGCCCCTTCAATTTGTTGTCCTGAAACCCAACGGGGAATCTCTCTTGAGAGAGCCAGTTACATTATCGTCTACAGGAGCAGGCGGATATGATTTTACGACACAGGATGTCTATCCGACTGGAAACTATGTCGCGCAGCTCAGGGTTCCGGGGAGCGAAGCCCCCATCGGCTCCTATTCGTTTCGATTAGAGGAATTTGTGCCGCAACGCATGAAGGCCGAGATGTCTCTTTCGGACGCGAACTGGCTGATGGGGAATGATTATGTGATCAGTGTTACCGCGACACAACTGATCGGCCCGCCTGCGGTGAATCGGAAAGTCGATGCGAAGATCCATCTCCGTAAAGGAACGTTCTCCAGCCGGAAGTTTCCTTTGTATTATTTCGGGAATGACGAGGAATATAAACCCGAGACATTTTCTATCGGCGAAACGAATACGGATGAACACGGTCTGGCGCAATTCCACTACACACCGCCGTTTCATCCGGGGATTACGTTTCCCATTGAGGCAGTCATTTCAGCCAATGTGCATGAAATCGGCGGGCGGACTGTCCCGGCCCACGCTCGCGCGATTCTCTGCGCATCCGATATTCTCTTGGGCATCCACATGGCCGGGCGGACCGGCAAGAGCGGCCTGGATGTCAATGTGATCGCCATCCACCCCGATGAAGCGCCCGCTGTCCTGCCCAGTGTAACCGTGACCCTGGAACAGCGAAAATGGAGCTATTACCTCCGCCGGTACTATACCCATGACGAACCGAGTTGGGCTGACAATTTTTATGAAATTGAAACCCGCGCGGTTCCTCTCCAGGATGGAATCGGCCACACGGAATTCGACCTGAAAGGCTACGGATACTTTCGCATACGTGTTCAGTCCGATGCGACTGCGCTGAACAGTACACGAACTTGTTACTGCTATGACGGACGCTGCCGGTTGTCCGATATGGCCCAGCCGACGCTTCTCAAATTGTCATTAGACAAGGATAAATACGAGATCGGCGAGGACGCGATTCTCCGAGTGGAATCGCCGTTTGACGGTTGCGGGATTGTAGTCTTGCAGCATCAGACCATCCGATCCATGATCCCGATTCGCATAGAGAATCAGTCTGCGGAAATTCGTATCCGCATCACCGAAGAGGCATTCCCGAACTTATGGGCGGAGGTCACTGTAGTCCACGCAATTGAGAAGGACAAGGCCCAACTATAC
>JAKPRU010000534.1 GCA_029557025.1 Candidatus Omnitrophota bacterium
CCCTGACATTTTCATTGCGCAGGAACGAAAACAGGGGAACGGAGTCTCGTCATAATCGATCAAGAATGGTATCTTTGTAAAAAGATTGAGGAACAACAAAACAAGCACCCACTTACCCTAATGGACCAGCCGAATTCCTCAGGAGGGGATGCTCAAGTTGAGAGACCCGTGGGAATCGGGAGTGGAATGACGGCCACGAAACACGAGTTTCGCGCTGAGTACGTCAATCCGTTCATCCGCAGCGTCAGTAATCTGTTCCAAACGTTGTTCAAATGCTGTGTGGAGAGGAAGGAAGTGGCATTAAAACGCCGTCTTCCACCGAATTTCGATATTGTGGCGCTGACCGGCTTGAGCGGCGGCGTGCGTGGATTGGTAGCAATGGCGTTCCCGGCACGAACGGCTCTGGCGATAGTAAGCCGGGCCTATAACGAACGAATTATCGTAGTGGACGACAGGGTTCTGGACACCGTGGCAGAATGCGTGAACATTGTCGCAGGTGGTGCCCTATCCGAGCTGGCTCACGCAGCAGGGACACCGATTGTGCTCAGTTTGCCTGTCGTTATTCGGGGAAGCGATTTCAGCCTGGAGTATCCCGCATTGCGGAATTGGGTGGAAGTACCGTTCATAAGTGAGCTCGGTCCATTTTCGATACGAATCACTATCGCGGCGAACAGGAGCGAGAGTGACGGCAATGCGAGCATGGATAGTGCTTGATCCCGTTCCGGCATGGGCGCTCAAGGAATCGGGAACCCCGGAGATCGATCAGACCGAAGACGGATTTCAGGCAATCAAGAGAATCCGGGAGATTGCCTGCGATGTGATCCTGGTTCGAAATTCATGAACGTGGAGTACAAGGCAAGAATCGATGAGGCGCTTTCTGGTCAGTGTGGTCCTATTGAGTATCTCGATCGGCGTGGTGTGGCGAATTGTTACCATGGAGGCTTCGCCAAAGAATGGAATCGCCGGTCGGGGGCAAGTTCCGATCGCGGTGGAATGCGCGAAAGCGATTCAGGGAGATATTGATGATGTGGCCATCTTCACAGGAACGCTGGCTGGCATTGCCGAAGTGCAGATTTCTCCCAAGATTGCCGGGCGAATCGAATCCATCCGAGTGAACTTGGGCGACGAAGTCCGGCAAGGGCAGTTGCTGGCAACACTGGACGACAGCGAAGCCCGTCATGCAGTCACGGAGGCGCAGGCGAAGTTGGCCGTTGCACGCGCCAGCCTGGAAGAGTGTCTGACAAACCTGGAGACGGCAAGGCGGGAGTTGGAGCGCGTTCGGACATTACGGGAACGCAAAGTCGCAGCGGCCTCCGAACTGGAGGCCGCGGAATCGGAGGTCTCTGCTCTGGAAGCCCGCAAGAGATTTGCGGAAGCCAACATCCTTCAGCAGGAAGCCGCCCTTCGTGTGGCGGAAGCGCGCCTTTCGTACACGCAAATCACGGCGCCGATCTCCGGATTTGTCGGGAAACGGTTTTTCGACGAAGGAACCATGATCTCCGCCTCGACTCCCATCCTTTCGCTGGCCGACATTCGAACAGTCAAGACAGTCATCCACGTGGTCGAGCAGGATTACGCCAAAATCCGACCTAATTTGAAAGCCTATCTGACCGTGGACGCATACCCCGATCGCGAATTCGAGGGGCATGTGTCGCGGATCGCCCCGGTATTGGACCTGGATACCCGTACGGCAGAAGTAGAAATCGAGATTCCTAATCCCGACCTGTTGCTGAAACCCGGGATGTTCACACGGGTACGGATTCACTTCAGTACGCATCAGGGAGTTACCCTGATTCCGAATCGGGCGCTTGTGAAACGGGAAACGAAGCAGGGAGTATTTGTACCCACCGCAAACAACAAACAGGCTCGTTTTGTTGAAGTGAAAGTGGGAATATCGGCGAAAAACCTGGCCGAAGTGACCGGCATCCAACCGGGACAAGACATCATCGTGCTCGGCCAACATCTTCTCAATGATGGGGATCCCATCATTCTGAGTGCAACCCCGGAAATCGGTTCTTTTTAATTAAGGGCGATCAGCCATGAAGATTTGCAGCCTCGCCATCAATTTTCCAGTCACGACAACCATGCTCTTCTTAATGGTGATTCTGTTCGGGGCCGTCTCGTTTGTCCGACTGCCGATTGATCTCATGCCGGATGTTACCTATCCCAGTATTACGATTCGGACGGATTATGAGCATGTGGGTCCCCAGGAAATTGAGCAGCTCATTACACGTCCCATTGAGGAGACCGTCGGATCGGTTCAGGGGGTGGAGAAAATCCGTTCGACCTCATCGGAAGGGCAAAGCTCAGTCCGCGTGAGCTTTGTGTGGGGAACCGACCTGGATACCGCGGCCAACGATGTCCGTGATCGTGTGGACCGCATTCGCGGACGGCTGCCGGAAGAGTCGGAAACACCCGCCATTTATAAATTCGATGTAACCACATTCCCGATCTTATATTTGGGAGTTTCCGGAGCATTGGACCCGGTGGAAATGCGGGATTTGGTGGAGCACCAGATCAAGTACCGGATTGAACGTGCGCCCGGAGTGGCAGCCGTCGATGTTCGCGGCGGGCTGCAGCGGGAAATCCACGTGGACCTTGACCGGGAAAAGTTGACGGCGCTTGACCTCTCGCTGGACACCGTTTTGGAGGCTCTTCGCTCCAGAAACCTGAATCTGCCTGCGGGAACGGTGGAAGACGGGAATCTGGACGTTCTGGTGAGAACAAAAGGGGAATTTGAAACGCTGGATGAGATCCGCAATACATTTGTCCATGTTCGCAACGGCGTTCCTATTCTGGTGAAGGACATCGCAACCGTAGAAGACTCTTACGAGGAAATCACCCATATCGTGCGGCTGAACGGGGTTCCGGGTCTGCGGATGAATATCAACAAGCAATCCGGAAGCAATACGGTGCAGGTTGTCGATGCCGTGCTCAAAGAGGTTGAGCGGATCAATGTCGATCTTCCGCAGGTCAAAGTATTTCCAACTATGAATACTTCCGACTATATCAAGCGCGCCATTAAGAATGTGAGCGATTCCACTTTGTATGGCGCCACACTGGCTGCCGTTGTCCTGTACCTTTTTTTGCATAGTTTGCGCACCACCGTTGTAATCGGCCTCGCGATTCCGATTTCGATCATGGCTACTTTTGGTCTGATGTATTTCTGCGGATACACCTTGAACATCATGACCTTCGGCGGGCTGGCATTGGGGGTCGGCATGCTCGTAGACAATGCCATTGTCGTTCTGGAGAACATCTTCCGTTACACGGAAAAAGGCGTATCCCCACGGGAGGCCTCCGAACTCGGATCGTCGGAAGTCTCCATGGCTATTACGGCCAGTACCCTGACCACGCTGGTTGTATTTCTTCCGGTGGTTTTCATCCGGGGGATTTCAGCGGTGACATTCAAACAGATGGCCGCGGTTGTGTCGTTTGCGCTCTTCTGTTCGCTGGTTGTGGCTCTTACCCTGATTCCTCTGATGGGAAGTCGTTTTCTTCGCACGCTGGGTCGTCCGGGAGATAAAACCGGCGGGGGAAAACTGATGGCCTTTGTGGAGCGCGAGTATGGTCTCCTTCTTTGTACCGCCCTTCGTGTTCGCAAGTCGGTTCTGTTTCTCGCGCTGGCGCTGTTTGTCGTGAGTCTTTGGCTGATCCGGTACGTTGGTGTCGAATTCATGCCCCAAGCGGATGAAAGTGAAGTTCGTGTCAACGGAGAGATGGCAGTCGGAACGCGCCTGGAAGTGTTGGACGCCACCTTTGCGAAGATCGAGCAGATTGTACGCGAGGCAGTTCCGGAAGCGACGGTCATTTACTCCCGAATAGGAGGAGGGGGATCGATGGGCAGCGGAGGACATACCGGGGAGGTCCGAATCACCCTTGTGCCGGTGTCTCAACGCACCCGATCGAGTTCGGAAGTCGCGCAGGCTCTTCGACCTCTCCTGGCAAAGATTCCCGGTACAATCATTCGAGTGCGGGAAGGCCAGGGACTTTTCCTGATGCGGATGGTGTCCGGCGGAGAAGAGGAAGCCGAGGTTCTGGTCAGGGGATACGACCTTGATAATGCCCGCGACCTGGCTTTGCGCGTAAAACGAGAAATGGAACAAGTCGAGGGAATCACCGATGTATTGATCAGCCGGGAGGAAGGTCAGCCGGAAGAAGTGGTCCGTATCGACCGAGCAAAGGCCTCCACCCTCGGGCTGTCCGTCTCCAAAATCGCCCGCGATATCCAAACCTGTCTTTCCGGAACCAACGCTACCATGTTCCGGGAAAGCGGAGATGAATACGAAATCCTTGTTCGACTAAAAGAAACAGACCGGCTTTCGGCGCAGGACGTTTTGAATATGACGGTGACCAGCGAGAGCGGCCGGAGCATCGTTTTAAAAAATGTCATCCGGCTGGAACGTCGGGAGGGTCCTGTCCGCATTGAGCGAGAGGACCAGCAGCGAATTATCAGTGTGGCCGGCAATATCGCCGGGCGCGACCTGGTATCTGTGATGAAAGAGGTCCAGGCGCGCGTTGCGAACATACCCAAGCCTCAGGACTTCGAGATCATACCCGGCACGGAATATGAGGAACAGCAGAAGTCTTTTCGGGAGTTGATGTTCGGTTTGTGGTTGGCTATCGTTCTTGTTTATATGGTGATGGCCTCCCGATTCGAATCTCTTGTGGACCCGTTCGTCGTGATGTTCTCGATTCCATTGGCGATAATCGGTGTCGTTTTGACTCTTTTGCTGACAAATACAATCTTCAGCCTTCAGGCGTTTATCGGCTGCATCATGCTGGCCGGGATTGTGGTAAATAACGCAATCATTCTGGTAGACTATACGAATCTTTTGCGGAGACGGGATGGAATGCCGTTGGGGGAAGCGATCGAGGAAGCAGGTCGAAGACGGCTGCGCCCGATTCTGATGACTACTTTGACTACTGTTGTGGGTCTGATGCCGCTCGCGCTGGGGTTGGGGGAAGGCGGTGAGGTTCAGGCTCCCATGGCCCGTGTGGTAATCGGCGGGCTGACCAGTTCCACGCTGATCACACTGGTAATCATTCCGGTAGTTTACTCGCTGTTTGAAAGGGGCAAGACACCGGATGCCACAAATTGAAAATCGACCGAGGAGCCTGCTATGCGCTTCCTGATCGCGTTCCTTCTCTCCGGCCTTCTTGCCGTTTCTGTTCCCTGCGTCGGCGCACCGACCGGGGCCGAAATCGCCTCGCCGACCCTGACCCTCACCGTTACAAACAGCATTCTTATGGCTCTTGAAAATAATCGTGCCCTCGCCGTGGAACGGTACGGGCCGGATATCCTGGAATCGTTTGTCCCCGAAGAGCAAGCAAGTTTTGATCCCTCTCTGAATGCGGAATGGTCTTCGTCAGAGACCCATGGACAGCGAACTTCGGGAGTCGGAGAGTTTACCGCAGTGGAATCGGTCCAGCGAACCTCTACCGTGGGCGTCAACAAACGAACCACTCGGGGATGGGATGTCGGACTGGAAGCCTCAACGGAATCGCGCTCATCGAACGTCTACCGAAGGATGTTTTCTACCCGGTTGGGAGTCACGGTCAATGTTCCGGTGATGGAAGCGGCGGGAAAAGAGGTCAATCTCGTCGGCGTCAGACAGGCCCAGCAGAATGCGGAGATATCCCGACAGGAACTGAAGGGATTCGTCCTCGAACTGGCTGCGCAAGTAGAGGATAACTACTGGGATCTTGTCCTGGCCCGCGAGGAACTCACAATTCATTTGACATCGTTGGATCTGGCACGGCAACAGATGCAGGAAACTCAGACTCGGATCGAAGTGGGGGCCTTGCCGGAAATCGACATCGCCGCCGCAGAGGGAGAAGTGGCCTTGCGCGAGGAAGATGTCATCGACGCGGAAAGCACCATTGAGAAGACGACTCTACTCCTGTTGAGATCTTTGAACCCTCCCATCGAGAATCTCTGGACCTTGCCGATCGACTTGGTAGACTCCCCCAACCGGGAAGAACCGATTCTCGGAGATATCGACGAGCATATCCGGATCGCCCTTGAGAATCGGCCGGATCTCAACCAGGCGCGTCTCGAATTGGAGAGAAATGAGTTAGAGATTGTTCGAACACGCAATGGTTTGCTGCCCAAACTGGACTTCTTTATCACACTGGGACGAACCGGATACGCGCGGACATTCGACGATTCCGTTCGGGGTCTGGAGGATCCGAATTTTGAATTGACTGGTGGGATTCTGTTCGAGCATCCCTTTGGAAACCGCGCCGACCTTGCGCGTCATCGTCGTGCAAACCTGAGAGTAGACGAAAGCAAGGCGGCCCTGCGGAACCTGGAACAGTTGGTCGAATTGGATATTCGCACAGCCTATGTAGAGGTGCAGCGCACGAATCGCCAGATCACGGCCACCCAGGCCGCCACTCGTCTCCAAGAGGCGAAACATACGGCGGAACTGGAGAAATTCCGCGTGGGAAAATCTACCAATTTACTGGTTCTTGTCGCTCAGCGCGATCTGATCCAGTCCAACCTCGACGAAATCCGCGCCCGCATCGAGCAGAAAAAAGCGCTGGTCGATCTCTACCGTTTCGAGGGAATCCTTCTTGACCGAAGAGACATCGTTATCCCCTCCGAAACAACTCCGGTAACCCCAACTTCATCGATTTCCAGTCCCCGTTGATGTCGAGGACCGATTCGGAGACCGCCCGCCTCGGATAGTCCTCGCATCTTCTGGTACGTTTCGTCCATTTGAATCGGAGTCGCACTACCGGGTGCAACATTACGAAACATCCGCTTCAGGGGTTTTCGTTCCATCTATTTGATCGCTTCACCCTTCGTCATAACGGTAATCCGCGCCCGTGCGCTTGCATCGCTCAGGCAGTTGCAATCGAACTCGATCCCATTCTTGCCCGGCTGGAGATCCGGCAGGTCCCCCACCGGCTTAACCTCACCAAGTAACTCTCCGTCCTTGCCATAAAGTTTGCAATCGGCGAGAGAATAGCATTCAAGATATTGGCCTGTCTCTAACCTAACTGGAAATGTAATTGTCTTCCCGCCAATAGTAATAGACGGATCCTTCAGTGTAATCGGAACCGACGGTATCGCCTTTACCGAACCCACGCCACACTGAATTTCCGCCCCCTGCGGCACATCGTTACAGCAAACATTGATCCGCTTGGTGGATTCCAATTCCACGTTCTCTCGATAGATTGAATAGTCAGAACCGTATGGCCATGTGTAGTTTGCATAGCGCTCCGATTCCAATTCAATCAATTCGAAGTACCGCCAACCCGTGAAATCGACAATAACATAATGTTCACCCATTCCGCGATTGGCGAGATGCTCCGCATTCTGAAGTTGGAAATTCAATACTTCCCCTTTGCCGTCGCCGTAGATCCACACACCTAACGCATCTTTTCCCCGCAGATCGAGAAGGGGATCGAAGGTCTTCCCGGCCATGGCCCAGGCGGCTTTCGCATTCGGCTGCCCGGTATTCTTTACTGAAAGAAGACTACAGATCCGGTTATCTTTCTTTACCTCTCCGCCCGATGTGATATTGAATTCGACGCCGGCAGCCGTCTTCCGCTCAGGAAGCGGTTCCCCGGATGCGAAATCAATCAGGGTAACCGCATCCGTTGCATCAAACGGCCCGGCGGACATCAACGCCTCGATACGGACCCTTAGCGGCTGCTTCTTATACTTGTTCTCGATTTGCCATCGGTTGTCGCCATTGTCCACTCCCGTTACTTTATGTTTATGATACTCCATGCGATAGAATCGCCACTTGTCGTTTGACTCTTCCACTAAAGTGAACTCATCCCCCGCAACGCGGAGTTGCTCCTTTACCGATTCACTAAAATAGTTCGCATGGCGGAGATCTTCATACTGTCTCATGATATTTGCCAGTCTCTGATAAACCGGTTTATCCCGATTCTGCGGATTAATCCCCATAATCGAGAACCCAATATCATGGCCGATACACTTGGCGCACAGGTATTCAATATCATCCGAAAATGTCGGTTCGCCCTGAACCCCGGTCCAGGTCTTGATCGCCCACCAGCCGAGATGAGGAGGCAGAAACATCCGCTTGACTTCCTCGTTTGCCTTGCAGTGAATATCGATAAAGCGCTTATGGCCGCGGGTCGGATGATCCCATGCTCCCATGCGCGCACGAACGTACCACAGATGATGGTGAAAGGTACTCATCTCCATCAGGGGAGATTTCTTCAGTCGCTTGCACAATTCAAATACAAATTGTGAGCCGTAATGCCAGGCATACTCCGGGCCTCCGAGGATGCTTTCGCCGTCCAGGGCATCCAGGTAAATCATATCGAATCCGCAATCATTAAATGTCTCTGCCGACTTTGCAGCGACCTCCGCCAACAGAGTCGACTCCGCATCCGGTACAAACAGCCCGAAGCATTCTTTCAAATGGCCGATTGTTGCGCCGGCTTTATGTGGCGCGATGCGGGTCCCATAGGCCCCACGGGTGCATTCCGTAAACGCGTACGGCGGCGATTTCCGAATGTTCGCGTAGTTGATTAACTCATCATCAATTTGTAACGTGACGCTGTTATGTATAAAGAATCCGGTAATCGTAGACATCTGTTCCGTAGTTTCAATCACGGGAACATCCGTGGCCGTGTCGGTCAGGTCGCCGGCAAGGGTAAAGTAAATATCTTTCGCCAGTCGCGGATCCGGAACAGGAGTCACCCAGGGGCAGTTCTTGTCGATAAAGAAAGCATACGTGTGAAGCCCGGCGGCAATGCCCGCTTCATGCAAACGGTCGATAACCGCTTTCAGGCTCTCTTTTCCCTTCGGATAGGTTTTTGGATTCGGAAAACAGTCGCCGAACCGGAACGAGCTGCCGCCATGAAAGTCGATTTGATTGATTCCTACCTGCCGTGCCAGCGCGATCCACTCATCGACGGTATCCTCCGACAAGTCTCCGAAATTGAACAGGTACGAACCCCGATTAATCGGCGCATCCAGCGCCCACGGTCCTCCGATGTCGGATCGCGGAATCTCCTTTGCCTGGAGGACGACCTCTTTCATGATGGAACGCAACTCCGGGTAAGGGCACAGAATCAGCGCCGCTTCCGCCCCCTTCATGCCGAATTTCGGACAGCAGATCGCGCGCAATTGTGTATTGTCCATCGGAATTTCGGGGACATCGGTCTGTAAATTGAGCGCGAGCGAGCAGCCGACGAATCGATTTTCCCGGCGCTTATTCTCAACAAGAGATAGATTAAACAAGGTAAAGCGTTCGACGTCTGTTCCCTTTACATCGGTAACCCGAAAGAGGAAGAAATTGTCCTGAATTGTCAGTGTGACCTGCGCGGTAACGCCTGTTTCCCCGAAAGCCAGATACAGGATGTCGCCGTTCTTTTCCAGATTCGTGATCGCTTGCATCCGGCCTTTGAGAGCTACGAAGGCAAACTCCGCGGCCTTTGCACGGTCCAGGTAGTCTTCCCCCGTGTGGACGTCAGTTACGCTCAGGTTTCGGCCGTCTGTTCCAATTTCCCAGCGGACATGGCGATTTTCGAGAATAATGCCGGGGGCTTTGCAGTAAGCGGAAAATTGCGAGACAACAAGAGAGATTACGAAAATGGCTGCGATCTTGAACAGCCGTGCAGGATTGCAACGATAAGCAGAAGAAATGGGTGTCCTGTACATCATATTATCTCCGGAGCGCATCGTGAATGGTATTATTTCATAGTTTCATCGGATTGTACTTTCCGCAGGGATCTCTTGAAAAAAATACATCACACGGTGTCCAGCCACCCGCATCAGGTTACTGTACTATCTGTGCGCTTGCCTACTTCGCCTCCAGAATAGTCTTAATCGGTATTCGTGTGGCGCGGCATTGGGCGCGGGTTCCGTCATAATGGGTCGGCGGATTGCCCGCCCAGTAGTAGACGATTACCAGGTTGTCGCCCAGGACCACACCGCTGGGATATCCGAAATCGCCGGACACCGGCTCGGTCAGGCTCAAAACGGTATCCGTGTCCCAATTTTTACCGCCATCCCGCGAGAGAATGCCTCGAATGTCTTTCTTTTCATCGTGGCGATTTCCGTAGATCATCAGGATGTTGTCGTTACCGAGGTCGATCAGGTCCGCCGGATGTTGGCCATCTTCTTTGGTTGCCGCAATGAGATGGGTCCAGGTTCGGCCCAGATCGGAACTGCGGTAGATATCCGTGTTCGATTTCGGTCGGTCGCAGCGAGCAGCGGCCAGGAGGTCCCCATTGTCCAGCTGGAGCAAGCAGGTCTCGTTATGATTTGCGGCGATCCAGGAAGGGTCCCCCCATGTTTGCCCTTCATCCGTGGACCGGATGACATAAGCATAGTCCACGCCCTTTTCCGACTCAGGCATGTCAGGGACTTTCGGCGCGTGCGCGCCGTAGACATTCTGCAGGTAAGTTCCATCTTTCAGGCGGATGATTCTGCCGTACGGGGAGGTTGATTCCAGTCCTTCATATTTCAGCGGTTTCAGGTCCGACCAGGTCACCCCACGGTCATCGGAATAGAGTTGAATATCCCGCGCCAGTCCGAGATTGCTTTGATAAGTTCCATGTCCGTTGTATCCATCCTGGTGATGAATGCCCAAAAGGAGCCGCCCGGAAGAATTGATGCCGAACGCCGGATTTCGGTCATCCGCCGCGGTGTCCACTGCGTTGCGCATCCCATGCCAGAGTAACCCGTCTTTCGAGAACAGCAAATCCAAGCGACCGCCGATTCCCAAGTGACCCGCGCCTCCCCGGAGAACCACCGCCAGTTCTCCATCGGGAGTTTTATCCATCACGGGGAAATAACCCTGGCCGTAAATGACAACGCTTGCCTCGACACCCGGCGTGTGGGTCAAGTCAACAACGTTTGGTGTCTGGGTGAGGATGACGGCCATAACAAGCGAAAGGGGAGACATAGTCGGTTTCCTTTCAATGATGGTGCATTGAATCTACGGATGTTCAAGGCAAATATCAGGTGAAACTTATTTCTGGCTGTAGGCTTCGGTTCCCGGGAGTGGGGGTAAGACATAAAGGGGATTGATATGTTTGTGGCTGTCCCACACCTCAAAATGCAAATGGGGGCCGGTAGCTCTTCCGGTCGATCCTGATTTGGCAATCCGTTGACCCTGCTTCACTCGCTGGCCGGTTTTGACAGACATACTCATAAGATGGGCATAAAGGCTTTTGTACCCGTTTTGGTGGTCGATAACAACCGTGTTTCCTTTGCCGCCGCTTCGGCGGGCGAAGATCACGATTCCATCGGCTGCCGCATACACAGATGTGCCTTTTTTGGCCTGGAAATCGATCCCGCGATGGAACAACTGTCTTCGCAGGATCGGATGTGTTCGCATCCCGTAGCCGGAGTTGATAACAACCTCTTCCAACGGATATCGGAATGTAAGGGATGCTCCCGGCAGCCGTGGAGTCGGGATAATCAACTCCAGTCCGGGCTTGAGACGGGAGGGATCGCCGATATTGTTGAGAGCGATCAGGTCCTCCATTTTAACTTTATATTTCATGCAGATTTGCCAAGGGTTCTCTCCCGGCGATACCACGTGACGGACCAAGCCCTGGTTCTCGACCGGCACATCTTCTGCCGCGGTTTCCAGTGTTTCGGCGGTCTGGCTGGAAGGTCCTTTTTTTGGAACTTCGTCAACATTTACCAATGCTGGAAGATCCGGAAGGACTTGTGTGTGGCTCAGTTGCTCGGAGGTTTTGGCGATGTAGGACACGCTTTCCTCGGAGGTTGTTCCGGCGAAAGAGTCAGAAGGTTCGAATGTATAGCTTTCCAGGTTGGGAATAGGCGGCGTGTCGAAATCGCTGGGCGGGGGTTCGGCGAATACGGCGGATTGGGGATCCTCGTATCCATCATCCTCACTAATGGTGTCCTGCATCCCCGGCGGAAGAAGCAAGGTTCCCAAGCTGGTATGCTCACTTTCCTCACCGGATTGGCCCAGCGGAGGAACGAGAATCCCGATACTGATACACGTGATAAAAACCAGTGTGGAACTGACTGTCCATGCTTCGAGGCGGTCGGTGATCGGTCGAAAGAAGCGGAACAGCGATCCATTCCGATTGGGAAAGAGCCGACCGGACTGGTTTTCCCGGAAAGGAAGAAATTTTTCCATCAGACCGACAAACAGGCAGCTGAAAATCAGGCAGAATAATTGTTTGAACCAGGAGGCGGCAGTTCTGAGATGAAATTCCGAAAAATGTTGTCGAAAAACATCGGCGGTTTTTGGGTCCTCTAAAAGCGCGTGATTGCGGGTGGGAATCCACTTTTCGCGGTCCAAGTGCGCATTTTTTTCAATCATGGGTCGATTCACGCTCCTCCACGCTCAACGTGTCGCACCTCAATTTTTTGACAAGCAAATACCAAACCAAAATGCCAGTACCGATTTAAAACCAGCAAATTCAAATATTTAAAAACTCAACCCGATGAACTGCAATTCTGTTGTCTATGCTCCGCAGGCGAAAAATGGAGCAACGCCCATCGCTTAGTGATGGTGATGATAAACACACAAATTTCCTTATGTCAAGGTGTTTTCAATTTCATTTTCAGGCCAAAAAGAAGGATTATTTTCCATAATTATAGAATAATCAATAGGTTATACAATAATTTCGGTATCTTGAAGCGACGTGAAAATTCTTCAGTGAGGCTTCGCCATGAAAATTGTGTGAAATAAGATGCAAGAAGATGCAATTTGTGTGGGTGAAAACGCTTGACACTTTGCAGTTTTGCACTATAGTTAGAAAGTCTTTGTGCCGGATAGTATTTCTGGACACTTGAAAGAGAACATATTCTTTGTCTGATGATTCGTCGAAAGGAGAACTTGGCATGCTTCGGACATCCACGACTCCGCGCGTTGCCCATCTTTTCTGGGTTGGTCTGCTGGTAATAATGG
>JAKPRU010000547.1 GCA_029557025.1 Candidatus Omnitrophota bacterium
GTGGGATGTGGAATCTGCGAAAACAAATGCCCAGTGAATGATCCGTCCGCAATCATCGTGACCAGCGGCGGCGAAACCCGCAACCCGGGGAATCAGTATATACTTAGTTTTTCAGAAACAACGAGAAGGCGGGAACGCAGGCAGCAACGAAGGCGCGGGCAAGCATAGAGGATCATGGACAGGCCACCGTGCCTGCCCGAGGGATTCCCGCTTGCGCCGGAAGAAGTCCGAACCATGATTCGCATGATTACGGGATGGACAGGATGAGAAGAATCAAAATAATCCGTGAATCGGGTATATCATGGGTCAGACAATCCGGTGAATCATAGTTCAGATTTCCCCCATGCGTCATTCCGGAGAACAGGAACCCCTCAATCATGAAACTTCTGGTCATCGGAGCGGGGTCTATCGGGCAGCGGCATCTCAGGAACACCCTGCAACTGGGCGGTGTGGAATGCGCTGTTGTGGAGCCTGATCCGCAACAGCGCGAAGCAGTTGCTGCCGCCTGTTCCGTGCCCGTGTTTGAAGACCTGGACGAGGGAATTGCCTGGCGACCGCAGGCCGCGATGGTCTGCACCCCCAGCCATGCTCATTTGGAACCGTCTCTCCGATGCGCAAGCGAAGGAATTCATCTGTTTATCGAAAAGCCAATCTCGCACAGTATGGATGGGTTGGATGAACTCAAGCGACTTGTTGAGAAGAATAATTTGATTTGCCTGGTGGGGTACAACCTGCGGTTTCACCCCGGTTTGCAGGCGGTGAAGCGGGTTCTGGATGAGGGACGACTAGGGTCGCTTTGGTTTGCCGAGATCGAATATGGGCATTATCTTCCGTTCTGGCGGCCCGACCAGGACTATCGCAAGACTTACTCTGCTCATCGCGACATGGGCGGCGGCGCGATTCTGGACCTGATCCATGAGCTCGATTATGCCCAGTGGTTTTTCGGCAAGGGAACGCCGATCTCCGCAGTGGGCGGCAAGCGATCCGGTTTGGAACTCGACTGTGAAGATTTGTGCGTGGCGATGGTAGAATACGAGCGGCCGTCGGGAATGCCGGTCCGGTTTCATCTCGATTACCTTCAGCGCAGGTATGTCCGGTATTGTAAGGTCGTCGGGGAGCACGGCGTGGCGCTGTGGGATATGCCCGCCGGGTTTACCCGGCTTTACCTGCCGACCGCAAAAAACACCCCTGAAGCTCTTGATGGAACCGTTCTGTCTGATTTCACCGATTTTGACTTCAACACTTGCTATATCCACGAGCTTGAGTCTTATCTCCGAGCTGTCGAAAATGGAGAGAGGCTGCCTTTGTCTCTTGGTGAGGCTATCGAGACCCTTTCCCTGGCCCTCGCCATTCGAGAGAAAATGCATCCCCTTCAATCCTCAGTCTGAACAGACTATTCCGGCGGAGAAAACCATTGAATAACAACGGCATCGAGGCAATCTGTCCCTGTGTGGCAATTATTCCGGCGCGAGGCGGCTCAAAACGGCTTCCACGCAAGAATATTTTGGAGATCGCGGGCGAACCGCTGATCGCCTACACCATTGAGGCGGCGCTGGAAGCCGAGATTTTTGAGGAAGTGATTGTCAGCACCGAAGACCCGGAAGTCGCGGAAATCGCCGA
>JAKPRU010000552.1 GCA_029557025.1 Candidatus Omnitrophota bacterium
AATTCAAGGAAATACGGACGATGCAACTATGCCGGTAATTGAACCATCTAAAGAAGAATTTCTCCGTCTCGCCCGAAAAGGCAACCTGGTTCCGGTTACGTGTCGGATTCTCGCGGACCTGGAAACGCCGGTTTCCGCCTACATGAAACTCTCGGAAGGGGAAGATCATGCTTTCCTGCTGGAGAGCGCGGAACAGCTCGCCGGACGCGGCCGGTATTCATTTATCGGGCTGCGTCCCACGCAAATCATCACCAGCAAAGATCGCCGCATCGCAGTCATTACGGGGAACCAGGTCAACCAATTCGATCTGCCGGAAACCGAAGATCCCTTGCATACACTTCGCTATCTCATCAATCGGTACAAACCGGCGGGACATGAATCCCTTCCGCCCCTGTGCGGCGGTCTGGTGGGATACTTGGGATACGAGATGATCCGCCATTTCGAGCCGGTCCCGTTCACCAAACCGGATGAATACGGAATACCCGACTCGGTGTTTTACCTGGCGGACTTGATTATGGCATTCGATCATCAGAAGCACCATACGTTCATTATCGCCTGTGCCTATGTGCAGCATTCGGCGGACGCCGCCTACGAGGAAGCCTGCGAACGAATCCGTATGGTCCAGGAACGTCTGGCGAAACCCTTGCCGAGCGAGCGGTTCGGAGCGGGACGCACGGAAGCGCCGGCTCCCCATTTCAACCGAACCAAACAGGATTACATGCAGGCGGTGGAAACGGCCAGGGAACATATCCGCGCAGGGGACATTTTCCAGGCCATTGTCGGGATGCGTGCGGATGTGGAGGTCGAGGCAAACCCGCTGGACATCTATCGCGCGCTGAGGCATGTAAATCCATCGCCGTATATGTTTCTGATCCGATATGGAAATGCGCACCTGATCGGGGCCTCGCCGGAAATCCTGGTTCGCCTGCAAGGAAATAACGTGACCTATCGCCCGCTCGCCGGAACCCGTCGGCGCGGCAGAACGGCAGACGAGGACCGCGCGCTCGAAGAGGAAATGCGGAACGATCCCAAGGAACGCGCCGAGCATATCATGCTGGTGGACTTGGGACGAAACGATATCGGGCGCGTGTGCCGGTTCCGGACGGTCCAAGTCACGGACCTGATGAATGTGGAGCGATACTCCCATGTCATGCACCTCGTCTCGAATGTGACCGGCGAGTTGGAAACCGGACGGGATGGATTCGATCTGCTCCGCGCAACTTTCCCGGCGGGAACTCTCACCGGCGCTCCCAAAGTACGCGCCATGCAGATCATTGAGAACCTGGAACCGACCCGGCGCGGCCCATACGGCGGCGCGGTGGGATATATCGGATTCGCCGGGGACCTGGATTTCTGTATCACCCTTCGGACCATCCTGATGGTCGGTCAGAAAGTCTATTTCCAGGCCGGGGCCGGTATTGTCGCCGACTCCGATCCGGAGATGGAATACAACGAATGCCACAACAAAAGCGGCGCGATGATGAAAGCCGTGGAACTGGCGGAATGCTCAAATGAGTAAAAGCGACACGCAGGTGCAATCATGTTGATCGTTATCGACAATTACGATTCCTTCACATTCAATCTTTATCAATATCTGGGCGAACTGGGTGCGCAAATGGAGGTTTACCGGAACGACAAGATCACGGTCAATGAAGTCCTGCAACGCAAGCCGAACGGGGTTGTTATCTCACCGGGTCCGGGAACCCCAGACGAAGGAGGCATTTCGCTGGAACTGATCGAGCGGGCAAGCGGCAAGATCCCCATCCTCGGCGTCTGCTTGGGACATCAATGTATCGGCCAACAGTTCGGCGGCACGGTTCGTCGAGCCGACCGTATCATGCACGGGAAAACATCCCTGATTAAGCACTACAATGAGAATATCTTCGAGGGGTTGGACAATCCGTTCGTCGCCACGCGGTATCATTCCCTGATTGTGGACCGTGACAGCCTGCCCGATTGCCTGGAGATTACGGCCGAGACGGATGAGAAGGAAATCATGGGTCTGCGCCATAAAGAACATCTGACTTTCGGCGTACAGTTCCACCCGGAATCCATTCTGACCAAAGAGGGAAAGAAGCTGCTCGGCAACTTCCTCAAACGGCTCGCGTAGCAGCAAGTCCAGCGGCACAGTGCGGGTGTTACCCTTCTTTCCCTCACCCCACCCCTCTCCCGGAGGAAAAGCGGAAAATCGATATGGCGGATGGAGATGGGGGATCTGCGGGTCCTTGAATGGGGAATCCCGTGGAGTTAAATTACGGTTTACAACGGCTGGGTAATTCCATCGTACCCAGGAGGGGGTAATTATTATGCCAAAGCGTCAATCACTTTGGAAGCGTGAAACACAATGCCTGGTTTGCGAACACAAAATGAACAATTACCAGGCTATGGCGAAAAGCCAGTCCATCGAATATGACAAGTGGCTCGTCGGTCACTCGCGCGGCCTTGGCGACTACGACGACTATCCTTCCACTCTAAAGACTACCGTATGCCCGAATTGCCTGATGGCCTCGAATGAATACAGTTTCGGCGTGGATAACTACAAGTATTTCACCCGGAACATGCGCAAGAACGGCGAACTGGTCGAGATGTTCAAGGAGACCGAACAGGGACGGTTCAAAGCGCTTGCCCGGGAATTCGCCTCCCTGGAGGATGCTTGCGCCATCCTCGACCTGGAAAAGGGAAAGCCGGCCAACATGCGCTGTCGCGCGACCCTGGAAAAGGTCTGGAGAGAGCGGGACAAATACGGGGAGCGCTTTTTCACCATGTTGCTCTCGGAACCCCGGGATTATGCCACCGCGCTGGTCTGTTTCGCGCTGGATCGGCACTGCCAGATGCTTCGCCTGGGATATGAAAAAGACATCCAATATGACGCGAACAATCCGGAGGATGTCCATCAGAAAGTAAAGGAGTTTTTTGAGGGAACCAGGCTGGAAATGAAATCCGCCGAAACGCGCCTCTTCTATATTGCGACCAATTATCAACAATGTATTCAATTCATCGATGAGATGCTGGAACACATCCCACCGCAAAATCGCGAGAAATATGAGGAACGAAAGAAACTCTATGCCCGGGAGGCGTTCGACTTCTATCGCTACAGCTATGCCAATGAAGACATGACCGCCATTCCTCTTGAATTCAAGGAAGGCGGAATAGGCTATTTGCTGTGCCTGTTCTACCGCGAGAGGGGGGAGATGGAAGAGGCCACCAGGTACCTGCGAATTGCAAAGCGGTACGCGGATAATACGCTCAAGAAGATTTCCACAACCAACCAGCAGAATTTTATCAACTGGGTCGATGACCTGTGCAAGGAACTTCTCGCGCCGGAGGGAGAGGGAGTGCAGCCGGCACAAGCCTGAAATGCGCCGGATTTTTTCAGTTTGGAGAGCATACGCAGCCGTGGGTTCACACTCGCGGCTGTTTTTATTGTGCGGGAAGGACAGCGGATGGGAGTGCCTGTTCTTTCCCTCACCCCAACCAGGAGGGTGGCGGGAGGTGCAAATTGGCGCGAGTCGATGTATCCTTCTTATTAGATTCACGGCAAAAGTGAGGCATTCCCATGATAACACGTAGAAACGTTCGCCTGATAGGAGTTGCAATCATGACCGCATCCTGGATCGTATCGGGTTGTTCCTCAAGCAATGGAGCGCGAGACCGCGCAGCGGTGTTTGCGGGGTCCTGGTACTCCGGCACGGAAAAAGAACTCATGGCAGAAGTGGATGGATACCTGGCACAGGCCTCCCTGGTCGGTGCAACAGACCAGCCGCGCCCGGTCGCGCTGATCGCTCCCCATGCGGGATATAAGGCCGCCGGAACGGTCACCGCCTATGCGTACAAAGCCGTCCAGGGTATCCCTTACGAGCGGGTTGTGGTTCTGGCCCTCTCGCACGGGTATCCCTTTCAAGGTGTTTCCATTGACGATGTCGATTCGTACACAACCCCCCTGGGGACTGTTCCGCTCGATATCGAGACCTGCAAGAAACTCCGCGAGCATCCGCTGGTGCGGTATGTCCCGGAGGCCAATGCACAGGAGCATTCGCTGGAAATCCAAATCCCCTTCCTGCAACGCGCCTTGGGACATTTCAAATTGATCCCCATCACCGTCGGCGATATGAAAGACACCGATTTCAAAGAGGTTGCAAATCTTCTCAAACCCCTAGCGGATGAGAAAACACTTTTTGTCGCCAGTTCGGATTTCACCCATTTCGGGCCGAGGTTCCAGTACGTGCCGTTTCGGGACAATTTCCAGAAAAATATCGCCCTTCTGGACAAGTCCGCCATCAACGCCATTATTCACCTGGATGTCGAAGGATTCAATCGGGTTCTGGAGGAGACCCAAGCTACGATCTGCGGACGGAATCCGATTCGCCTGCTGCTGATGTCCCTCCCGGCGAACAGCGAAGGCTGCCTGGTGAAATACGATACCTCCGGGCGGATTTTCGGCGATCCGAGCAACAGTGTGAGTTACGCCGCCATTGTGTTCCGTGCCTATCCCGATTATCTGAATGAAACGGAACAGAAAACTCTCCTCAAATTCGCTCGCGACACCATCGCCGCACACTTGAAAGGACAGCCTCTGCCGAAGATCCCGCCCGAGCAACTCACCGAGCGACTGAGAAAACCGAAAGGGGCCTTCGTGACCATCCATCTCAAAGAACCGTATCAGCTGCGAGGATGTATCGGGTCGGTTTACCCAAGCCGCCCCCTTTATGAAGACGTTCAGGAGAACGCCATCAACGCCAGCACACGCGACCCGCGATTCCGCCCGATGACCCCGGATGAACTGGACAAGGTACAAATTGAAATATCCGTGCTGTCGGAAATGAAAACGGTAAACAACTATAAGGACATCGTACTCGGAACGCACGGAATTGTGCTCAAAAAAGGGATGAACCGCGCTCTGTTTCTCCCGCAGGTTCCCTGGGAGGTCGGCTGGGAAATCGAAGAAACGCTATCCCACCTGTCACAGAAAGCGGGATTGAGCGCCGATGCCTGGAAAGAAGGAGCCACGTTCGAGGTGTTCACCGCGCAGGTGTTTCACGAGTGAGGTTGAGTGTAAAAGATTCAACCCCTTCTGTGTCTCCCCCAATCTTGGGAGAAAAAACTTGGCCGTTTCCCTCCCCGACATTGGAGAGAACAGGGCGTGAGCAATTCCTGAAAAATTACAGCAACGCTTCGATGATCGTCCTTACGAATGTCGGGAGATCCTCCGGTCTGCGGGCGGTGATCAGTTTGCCGTCCTTGACCGTTTCCCGATCCACCCACTGCGCACCGGCGGCGACCATGTCATCCCGAATGGCGAAAAATGAGGTTGCTGTTCTGCCGTGAAGAATATCGGCGGAAACCAGCATCCATCCGCCATGGCAAATAGCGGCCACCACCCCCCCGTCGCTATGGACCTTGCGGACAAGTTTTGCCATGTTCGGATCGCGTCGCAGGAAATCCGGCGCCCATCCGCCCGGAATGATTACCGCATCAAACTTCTTGCGCAATGCCGCGAACGAGGAAAGGTCGCTTGTGATCGGATATCCGTGTTTGCTGCGATAAACCTGCCCCGCTTTCGGCGCCACAAGGCTGATCTGGGCGCGCTCCTCGGTCAGTCGGAAATAGGGATACCAGACTTCCTGGTCCTGGTAGTCCTGTTCCACAAGAATCGCGATTTTTTTACGTCTGAGCGACATCATTGCCCTCCCGGTGAATTCGTGGATTGATCGGTCTGTCTCAAAGCCGTTTGAGAATATCGGCGACTTGCTCCTTCAGAAATGTGATATCGTCCTCGATACGATCCAATTTCTTGGACGTCTCTTCCATATAGTCCATGATCCGTTCCAGGCGCGTATCGGTGTCCTGCGGTTGATTGGACCGAGACTCTTTTTCCGGTTCCTCCGTTTTTTTCTGTCGAAACCGATAGAAAAGGGTTTTGGCTTCCTCCCGTGTGAATCCGTCCTTGTTTCGAACCATGAACGAGAAGCACGGCGGAACCAGCGTTTCCGCTGTGGCGGTCATACTCACGCGAATCCTTCGAACACTTTTCTCCATAACCCCCAGCATCAGTTCCAGAAATTCGGCTCGAGTTCTCAGTTCTCCAAATCCGTCCCCAGCCGGAACGGAAGCAAACTGAAAAGCCGGGATCAGTTGTCCGCAGGATTCTTCCATGATCTGTCTCCTTCACCGCGCGCGTCCAAATCGAACCCTGTCAATAAAGCGCACGTTCCAGGGCACGGATTTGTTTGCGCGCTGACTCCGCCCAACTGCTGCTGGAATCGCGCTGCAGGTAAATTCGATAGTTCTTAAGCGCTTCCTCCCACTTCCCCCGTTTCTCCAGGAGAACGGCCAAATTATAGTACGAGTCGGTGTGATCGCCGACTCGAATGGCCTCCTGGTAGGCTGCCATGGCATCCTCAACCCGTCCCATGCTTTCATAAGTCACACCCAGGTTGTTGTATGCACCCGCGAGACCGGGATTCAGGTCCAGCGCCTGACGGTATTCGAAATGCGCCCGTTCCAGGTCTCCCTGTTTCAAATAGAGATTGCCGAGATAATAATGAAACTTCGCATGTTTCGGCGCGATTTCGATACAGGCTTTGTGGGCTTCGATGGCCTCTTTCAAATTATTCTCATCGAGCGCCTTCTGAGCGCGTGCCATCAGTGCATCGATCTCTTTCTGCTGCTCCGGTGTAAGAGGCGGTTCCTGAACAGCGGGAGCAGCAGCGGGCGTGGCCGACCCTTGGGGGGCCTCCCGCTTCACCTGCGCGGAAGGCAGATAAGGAAACGGCTGGTGCAATTCCTCTTTTCTCTCCGGCCGGCCCATCCGCTCGACAACCGTGATTTTCGCTTTCAGCTGTTCCTGTGCATCCCGCGCCTTCGCGTATTCCGGGTTTCCGGCGAGAGCCAGTTCGAGATGTTTCCCCGCTTCCTCAAATTGTCCCAAATCCATCAAGACATACGCCAGACGGAGATGCACAATCGGCCGCGGACTGACCGCCAGGGATCGTCGATACGAGCTCGCCGCCGCCTCCAGATTCCCTGCCTCACGAGCCTTCTCTCCCGCGTAATAAAGATCAAGTGCGTATTTGACCTGTTCCTTGAAATCCGGTCCTTTCTTGGCGCACCCGATCCCTGCAAACAGAATCGACACCGTCAGAACCAATGTCCCGTATTGTCTCATAATCATCCTTCATCCGCCCGCGGCCGATATCGTGGATGCGATCATTCAACCACATTTCCCGCAAAACCGGCAGTCCTGTCGTCTTCCGCCCGGATCATCCGACAGGCGTTTCTCGAGAAAGATCTTTGTTCCGAATCTTCTCGTCCCAATACTTGATCCATTCGGCTCGATCCCGACGAACGATATTCCAGTCGATCGGCATTTTACGCAGCATGTCCCTGACATCCACGCCTTTCAGCCACCCCGGAAGCCGGTCCCCAAGGTCATCCCGCGTGGGAATCCGGTAATAGCCGCTTTTCGGATCAGCCAAATAGAGCTGCATATCGGCGCTGGTGACGAACTCGACAAACTCCTTGCCGGTCTCCAGGTGGGAACAGCCGCGAATCAGCGCCACACCCTCGGTCAGGACCGGCGTCCCACTTTCCGGGATGACATACCCGAGATTGTAATTATAGCGATGTCGCTGCACCACCACATCCGGCAGGGTCCATATTGTGATGGCTGCCGGGTTACCTTCGTTCAGTCGCGCAAACAAATGATCCGTGTTCTCCGTGTGAGCAAGAACATTGGACTCCAGATTCCGCAGCCATTCATACCCTGCATCGGGGTTACCGGAGCTCCCGGACCGGGCTTGAATCAGCGCAGCAAATATCTGCCCCATGGCTTCGCTGATGACCGGGTCCTGAATCAGAATGCGGCCTTTCCATTTCGGATTCTGCAGGTCCTCCCAGTCTCGTGGCGCTTCCCAGTCCGGGATGGCGGCCTTGTTGTATACAATGACAGCCGGCAAAACAAAAGTTCCCAGCCAATAGTAATCCGGGTCACGCAAGTCCAGGCTGAGATGGGCGGCAACTTCCGCCGCCGGGCATGGGTCCAGCAGGCCATCTGCTTTCGCTTCCATGAACATCAAAGAGGACCCCCCCCACCAGACATCACATCGCGGCTGGACTCGTTCCTCCTCGATCTGCCGGAGAATGGCGTGGGATGGTATGCTGAAAGAGGCCGTCCGTATCCCAATCTCGTCATTTTGATGCTGCAACTCAAATCGCTGTGCAATATCCTGCACAATCTCCAGCCCGTGCGGAGAATACACCACCAGATGATGGTACCGCCTCGGCCCCTTAGAGCAACCCGACACAACCAGTCCGATTCCGATCAGAACCGCCATGAACCGTTTCCACGTCCTGTTCGTTCCAGTACACATAACACCACCATTCTATCGGCTCACAATGCGGCTGACAACGGTCTGTTTCTACCCGCCGTTCTCTTCGAAAGACAGGTTGCGTAAAGTAGATAAGAAACGGCGGACAGGATGCAGGACGGAATAATGGACGAAACAATTACAGGTTCGGTGCTCGTTGTAGATGACGAAGCCGGAATGCGTCACATCCTCAACAAACTGCTTTCCGGGAAAGGCTACAGCGTGTTCACGGCGGAATCCGCTCACCAGGCGCTGGAACTGGCCCGCAAAGACCACCCGGATATCGCGTTTCTGGATATCCGCATCCCGGACATGAACGGTCTGGAACTCCTGACCGCACTCAAAAGCCAGGACCCCGACCTGGTGGTCATTATGATGACGGCGTTCGGCACGGTGGAGACGGCCGTGCAGGCAATCAAGTCCGGCGCGTATGAATACATCACCAAACCGTTCGAGAACGACAAGATATTGGTAATGGCGGCTAATGCCGTCGAACGTCGGCGACTGATCGACCGAACCCGTCGTCTGACCGAGGAGGTGCAGGATCGCCGGGCGTTCCAGGGATTGATCGGTCGCAGCCGGTCCATGCAGGAATTGTACGCGCTGATTAAGCGGGTGGCCGCAACCGAAAGCACTGTGCTGATTATGGGTGAGAGCGGAACCGGCAAAGAAGTTGTAGCCCGCGCCATTCATGCACAATCGCCCCGCGCAGACAAACGTTTTGTGCCGGTGAATTGCGGGGCGCTGCCGCGCGACCTGATCGAGAGCGAACTGTTCGGGCATGAAAAGGGAGCCTTTTCGGGCGCTCACCAGCGCCGGATCGGCCTGGTAGAGGCGGCAGATCGTGGGACCCTGTTTCTGGACGAGATTGCCGACCTGCCCGCGGACCTCCAGGTGAAAATCCTTCGCGTAATTGAGCAAAAAGAAATCCGCCGTGTCGGAAGTGTAACCGATATCAAAGTGGATGTGCGCCTTCTCTCCGCGACCAATCGCGACCTGGAGGCAGATGTGAAAAGCGGCAGATTCCGGGAAGACCTCTATTACCGACTTTCGATCGTGCCGATCCGTATCCCCCCGCTGCGGGAAAGAACAGAAGATATTCCGCTCCTGGCACAACATTTCATCGAGCAATTCAACCGGAAAATGAACCGTTCAGTGTGCGGAACCACCCCGGCGGCGATGCGCTTGCTTCGGGAGTATCCATGGCCCGGCAATGTCCGCGAGCTGGAAAACACCATCGAACGTGCCCTCGTTCTTCGAGACCAGGGAGAAATCTGCGAGGAGGACCTGCCCATCCAGCTCCGCCGACAGCCCCAGGCCACTGTCAACGATACCTGGTTCCTCGATCAGAGCGAGCTGACATTCCAGCAGGCGCGAGAAGCGTTTGAACGATCCTATCTGGAATCCCTGCTCAAAGCCAACGACAACAACGTCACCCGTTCCGCAATGCTGGCGGGGCTGTCGCGGCGACGGTTGCAGGAATTGATTAAAAAGTATGGGCTGAAGTGAATATGGCCGGGCATCGCATGTAGGGGCATCGCATGTGTCGCCCCTCTGGAGTTCCGCCTTTTACCAGAGAAAACGGACTAAAAATAACATCGAGTGAAATGTGGAGCCTGATTTCGCCCGATTTTTGTTGTATCCTCCTCGCCCACAAGACCCGGCCCGCGTTCGCCCAGGAGCGAACCTGGGAACGCAACCCCAGGAGGACCCCACCGCTCCCCTCAACGTCTCCAATCCCTCACACCCAAATACAGACCCCAAAAACCCAACCACCGACCCTCCACCGCCGAACTCCTCTCCCTTCTCCGACAAGAACTC
>JAKPRU010000570.1 GCA_029557025.1 Candidatus Omnitrophota bacterium
TAAGGAGAACGACAATGTATAAAATGCTTCGTCAGCAAAGCGAGATCCTGAACGAGAGCGTCGTGCGTTTCGCACAGGATCTTGTTCGAGTACCGAGTGTAAGTCTCAATGAAAGGGCGATCGCGGCCCTTGTTGAACAGCAGATGAAGAAAGTGGGATACGACAAGGTCCTGCGGGATGACTACGGGAACGTGATCGGAATTCTGTTCGGCTACGATAACGACCGGTCCGTTCTGTTGAACTCCCACATGGACACCGTTCCCCTGGCAGACCCGGATTCCTGGTCGTGTAATCCGTATGAAGGTCTGATCCGGGACGGCCTGCTGTATGGGCTTGGTGCGACGGATTGCAAAGGCGGCTTGGCCGCGCAAGTCTATGCAGGAGCCTTGTTGAAGCGTAGCCTGTTGCCGCTCCGGGGCAACGTGGTAGTTGCCGCGACGGTAGCCGAAGAGAACGGGCGGAGTGTCGGTGTTCGCGGACTGATGCAGCGGACCCTGCCCGAACTGGGAATCCAACCATCCTACGCTATCCTCGGCGAGCCGACAGGACTCGGACTGTATTACGGGCATGACGGATGGCTGGAAATCGAAGTCCGTGTCGAAGGGACCAATCCGTTTCAGGTAGAGGATGCCGCCGGTGCGATCATCGGGGAACTCCATGCAGCAAACGGTACGGCTCTTCGCCCTGAAGAGTTAACCGTTCGCCGGCCCCGGTTTGTCGATGACAACGGATTTCGGCGCGCGACGATTGAAATGAATCGCCGGCTGCGTTCCGATGAAGAGGTTGGGAGTGTTCTCAGTCAGTTAAAACACAATGTGTCCATGGTGGCCGAGTCCAGCGGACCGGTTGCGGTAGATGTACTGGTCCGGGAAGAGACACAACGGCTATACAACGGCCAGACGACGGTTGTACGACACATTACCAATGCATGGCAGACCGATCCGTTTCATCCCCTGATCGACCGCACCCGCGACGCCCTCGCCGCGGCAGGTTGTGCAAAAGTCCATCCGGGCAAGTGGGAACTCGGCCGCCTGGGCATGGGAACCGCCGGCGGCGTCCTGACAAAGGAATTCAATGTCCCGACAATCGGCTACGGCCCCGGTATCGAGGAGAAGGCCCACGTGCAGGATGAATGTGTTGAGGTCGCCAAAATCACCGAAGCCGTGTACGGCACAACGGCTATCATTCACAGCCTGATTGGTGTCCCGGTATTCGGATGGACCTCCGACGAAATCTGAACATTGGCCTGAACAGGAGCCGGACATGATGAACATATTGGTATTCAATTGTGGAAGTTCTTCGCTGAAGTACAGAGTCATCGCCATGCCGTCCGAAGTGCAGCGCGCGGGCGGAGAGGCACAGCGGGTCGGGCCGCCCACGGCGGAACCCTCCCGTATTGTCTACCACATCGGCGATGTCAACGGGACACACTATGTCGAAATGCCCGACCAGGCCACGGCATTCGAGCAGGTAATGGCTTTACTGGCCAAGCATCCGGATCTCAAGCCGGACATGGTCGCGCACCGGATGGTCCATGGCGGTACTCGATTCCAGCGATACGCGCTGGTGGATGAAGAGGTAATCGCGGACTTGGACGCGGTGGCGGATTTGGCCCCATTACACAATCCGCCCGCGACCGCCCTGGTCAAAGCCTGTCGAGCCCGGTATCCGGACCTGCCGCAGGTTGTCGTGTTCGACACCGCGTATCATTCGACTATTCCCGATTATGCGCGTACCTACGCGATCCCCCGGTGGATGACAACAGATAAGGGGATCCGCAAGTACGGGTTCCATGGAACCAGCCATCAGTACGTGGCGACCGAGGCCGCGAAGTTCCTGGGACGGCCGATGAGCGAGTTTAACGCGGTCAGCTGCCACTTGGGCAGCGGCGGGGCGAGCCTCTGCGCCATCGTCAAGGGTCGATCCGTCGATAACACGATGGGCTATTCCCCCTTGCAGGGACTGATTATGAGTACACGCTGCGGAGATCTGGATCCCGCACTGACTCTGCGTCTGCTGGCCCACTACAACGGCGATTTTAAATCGGTCGAAAGAGTTCTCAATAAGGAAAGCGGCGTCCTTGGAATGTCGGGGGTCTCGGCGGATATCAGCGACATCCTCGCCGGTATTGCGCAAGGTAAAGGCCGGCTCCCGAAAATGGACCTGACCGCGCAAATCTACCTGTGGCGGATTCGAAAATATCTGGGAGCCTACATGGCGGCAGTCGGGTACGCGGACGCCGTTATTTTTACCGATACCATCGGCGAGAAAGTCGCTCCGGTTCGCTGGGCTGTATGCGCCGACATGGAGACATTCGGTCTGTCAATTGATCCGGAACGCAACAGGAATGCAAGCGAACTTCCGGTAGACGTCGCAACCGACAGCAGCCCCGTCCGTATCCTGGTCGTTCAAACCAATGAGGAACTGGCGATTGCGAGAGAGGCCTATTCGCTGTTGAGCCGCGCAGGCTCATTCAGCGAACATGCGCTCGCGTGAGTAAAAAAGGAGACAAGACATGAGTATCCTGGTTATCCGGCCAAGCCGTTACACTTCTCATTTCGCGTATTTCGCCGGCGCATGTCGTGAACCGATCCTGACGGGTGATATGAAACCGCTTCACAGCGGCGTCGGCGATGAAACGGAAACAGTCAAGGAATTGCGTCATATCCGGTCTTTGTGCCGTAAACGGTTGTCGGCGGAGGATCTGGATGCGCTAGCCGTTCGCCTGACCTTTACGGCATCGGAATTCCCCAAACCGGTAGTGGCTACGCCTGAAGTGATACGCCGCTTACAGGCCCTTGTTCCACGCGCTCCGTTGCACTTGCCGCCGAAATTGCGGCTGATTGAGCATTGTCGGCAGACCTTTCCTGAAGTCCCCATCGTTCTGGTCTCGGAAACCTCCTTTTTTTCGGGTTTGCCGGCTCGGGAACGCTATTACGGGCTTCATGCGGACATCACAAAGAGTTTGAAACTGGAGCGGTACGGATTTCACGGCATTTTCCACGAATGGGCGTGTCACCACGCAAGACATTCCATTCGACAGAATGCGGTTGCACGCATTCTGTCCGTTTGTCTGATTCCTCAACCGGAGATCACCGCAGTCATGGGAACTCGACCCGTCATGGTTACAGGGGGAGTGACTCCACTGGAAGGAATCCCCGGCGAAACAACATGCGGAGAGCTGGACGCGGGGATTGTTCTGACGTTGCGAAAGGAGATGGGATGGGGGCCGGAACAGATCAATAACGTATTAACTAGAGAAAGCGGCCTGCGCGGCATCGTCGGTAGAGATGTCACATTGGATGCACTGTTCCGAACGGACGACCCGGACGTTCGCCTGGCAAAAGAAATAATTCAATACCGAATTCTTCTGGCCTGTGGGGCCGGGATCGCCGCCATGGGGGGAGTGGATAACATTGTCTTCTCGGGCGACTATGTAAATGTCGGCGAGATTCTGGGACCCTGGCTTTCCTCAAAACTCGTCTTCAAGGGGAATCCGGACAGGCGAATTCCGTGGCTGTGTTTCCGGGAATCCCTGGATCGTCTGATTGCGGACAGCGCGGAACTGACCATCCGATCGCACAGGGCGACGCTTCAGTCGGAGACAGAATGGGACCGCTCCCATGTCGCTTCCGGCGATTCGGTTCCGGCAAATGTGTAGCAAGGCATAATGAGCGCATTGTAGCCGAATGCGTTAGGAGGCGGTTCGAATCACGCAGCGGACACAACTCGTATTTATGGCGGTTCTTCCCAGGATAATCCTTCATCCAGTGATGTTCTTCAGGGATTTTGGATCGCAAATAATCAAGACCACTTCGTTGTCCCATTTCGTTTCATTGTCCGCCTTAAGAAGGCCACCCCAGTAAAGCATTCCATCGTCGCCTGTGCAGCCCGCAAAGATTGCATGAACGTAAGCGTGTTCCGGCAAGAACCACATTTCGCCGTAATCGGCTCGTTCGCCGGTTTGCGTGTCATATGATGCCAGGTGTACAGGGCGGCCTTTCGTGGGAGAGGCCCAGTAGAGTTTGTCGTCTTTGCCGTAGATTATGGCGTGATACAGGCCCGCCTCGGAGAGAATGGGATCCTCGGAAATGCCCGCGCTTCCAAGATCCCTCAGAACCGGCCCGGCGTCGGTATGCGGCATGAATTCAAACAGGTAGCCGCCCTTGATAATGTTTTTCACGGAAGGCTGATCGATGAGGGTTGAAATCCCATACAGCCGGTCCCGCGCGGGATTGGAACACAAAGCGAAAATGGAGATCAATTCCGCTTCATAGCGGCCGAATGGGATGCGGAACGGTAGCTTCTCGATCTTCTCGTTGTCGGGATTATAGCGAAGAACCCACCCCTTGTCGTCGACTGTGTAAACGTTTCCGTCGGAAAGAGAGCCGATCATTCGGGTCGGATATTCCCCGATACTGCCGCGAATAGTCGATTTCCCGGACGGAATATCGTATTCGACCAATAATGCCTTCTTGTGTGTTGTAGCAAATAGTTTCTGCCGCTTTGGCTCGATAGTCATCCCCATAAGGGACTCGCCGTTCGCGGGAATGCCGAGGTCTGTAAATGTGTTCGTGCGCGGATCGTACCGGATAAAATGCCCGCCCGGGTAGCCTTCGGTGAATCGTGGTTTGTATTCCTCCGGCACATAATCCCGCTCCACGCTGTGCGTTCCGAAATAAACATACCCGCCCGGTCCGAACAGAATAGGGGTATGGATTTTTGACTGCGCGAAGGCATTGTCCTGGCCGCGCTGACCGGTGACATCCTGCATATCACCGAGGTCCTCCATGCGGTCCTCACTCGGTCGGTAGCGGACGAGATGCGCGCCGTTCAGCTGGTCGCTCATTTTCATCGCATACGAGTAATTGCAAATACCGATGTAGACATCGCCGTTTGGAGCCGTGTTCATGGAACTGTAAAGATGCCATGACCCGGGTCCCAGGCCGTAGTGCCGAATGCTGACGGACACGGCATCTTGGGGGGGAGTAATCGGCGCAACAGTTGATTTCGGAGCGGAATGCAGGCGCGCCTCCGTACACGAAATCAGCACGGTTGCCGGCAAGGCGAACAAAAGAAACTGCACAACTCGCCGATTCGGTCGGGTTACCATCTTTTCAATTCCTCATTTCTTTCCAAAGGTGCCAGACAGATGGATCAACCTGCCTGGTATCGCCAGATAAGCCGAGTTCCATTGAGGAATGCTACCCGGACTCATCGATCACGTCAATTCACTTGGGCCGAAAATGCGAAAATCTTTCCTCCTCGCACCGGTAACACAATGTCCTCCACGTTGTCCCCGTTCAGATCCCCTAACAGCGGCGCCGCATCGACACGGTTCCCGACATACACCTTCCATTCCACGGTTCCACGCGGGTCGATGCAATACAGCAGCCAATCCGCCGATCCAACCAGAATTTCCAACTCGCCGTCGTTGTCCACATCGCCGACCGCCGGCACCGAGCGAAGTTGCGCCCCTGTCTCGACCCGCCATATTTCCGACCCGTCCTCACGGAATGCGATCACGTCATGATTACGCGATGAAACCAGAATCTCTTTTGTGCCATCGCGGTCAAGGTCGGCCGTTACAATTCCTGTACCAAGGTCCATGGTCCCGCCGAGTTCCGCTGTCCAGATCGGCTCGCCTTTGCACGAGAGGCAATGTAGTTGTTCTCCTTTTGTACCGGCGAGGATACGAACCGGGCCGCCGGGCGTAAGCGGGCCTGCCACAATCGTTGCCGAGACTTCTGCTCCCACGGAGGATCGCCACAGAATGTCGCCGTTGTTTGAAAGGCAATATACCGTGCCCGCTTTATCCCCCACGAGGATTTGCACGTCGCCGCTCTCGCCCATGGGCCTGGCCCACACAGGACGGCTAAATCCAGTTTCGGAGACCCTGCGCGTCCAGAGAATCGTTCCCTCTCCTGTAATGGCGCTGACTTGGCCGTATTGGTCCGCGTACAGGATCTCGCCGATTCCGTCGTTGTCGAGATCCGCTATTTCCGGCCGCGTCCAGTGCCAGGCAGGATTTTCTTTAACCGCTTGACCTGGTAACCTTACACGCCACTTCTGTATGCCGTCGCAACTCAACACGAACACGCGCTGCTCGGCGGGCATCGCCGCGACAATCTCGGGACAACCATCGGCGTCGACATTACCGACCGCGACGGAATCGTTGATGGGCGAGGCCGCCGCAAATCTCCAGCGCAGGGTTCCCTCCCGCGAAAGGCACAGCAGTTCGGATGAATCGTATCCGGTGACAAGAATCCCGGGGGGTCCGTTGCCGTCTCGAATCCATGTCGGTGTCAGGCATCCCTCGATGGGGCTGTCATATTTCCACAGAGTCTTCGGTACGATATTAACCTCGATGTCCCAACTGCTTTGACCGGCAGAGATTCGCACGAGGCCGGATCCGGGTTTTGTGTGTTTCCCGGCCTGGATTCTGAATGATTCTGCTTTCTGCGATTCCAATGTAATCGATCGAGGCTTGACCGAAAGACCGCGTGTCGTGTGAATGGCCGGACGGATTTGTACATCGGTCTGCGTGGAGGGATTCCATTGCACGTGAACCTCTTGCCATTCGCCGGGGGCCAGCCAGAGACGCGGCGGGTCAGCCTGCAATTCGGCTAGCCGAGCCAGGCTCTGCGGGGTCCGGTCAAAAAACAGGTAGATGGGTTCTCCCGTCAGAGTCATTCTTTCACTTTGTGGTTTGGGGATCGGCTTGCCGAGCATATCGCGCGCCTCGCGGGCCAGAGATGCGCCCGGAATCTGTGCTTCCTGCGGGCCGTTCACGCTCCATGCGACCAGGACCGATCTGCCAGGATGGGTGAACAAGTAAGCATACAATCCGCACGAACCGTGAGGAATCACTTCGCGCACACTCAGGTAGTTGTCCAATTCCCGGATCAAGTGGCGGTAAGCGTAGAAAGCGAGACGTTTCCGTCTGCCTTCGTGTACCATAATTCCGTGTCCGCCTGCACCCTGCGCAAACCAAAATACTTTTTCAATCCCGACCGCTTGAATAATCACCATGTACCGAACCAGAAACGCCGCCTGTCTTCGACTCGGAGCCTCCGCGAGCAGATCCGCTGCATCCTTATAGGCAAAGTTCTCGGAGTTCCAACCCATTTCGGTAAACCAGATCGGACGCTGTTCCCCGTATTTGTCTACCAACTCCCGCAGCGCTTTCACTTCTTCAAAGTGACCGACTTCCGGCGCGATGCGATACGGCTGATATGCAAGAATGTCGCAATAATTCAATCCCCCATAGCGGAATACCTCTTCGGTAAACTTCAGATCGATATCCGAGCAGTTCAGGCCAAGGACCTTTACATTCGGATCGGCTTCCTTTGCGGCGAGGTAGGTCCTTCGAAGTAATTCCGCATAATCGCGTGAATTCGGGTGCGGTTTCCAGAAACCCTCGTTGTTCGGTTCATTCCAGGCCTGCCAGTATTCCATCTTGCCCTTGAATGTCGTGATAGTTTTTTGGACATAGCGTGCCCAGTAGTCCAATGTCTCATCGTCTGCCGGGGAATGCTGTGGGTCCCAGGCCGGCTCATAATCCAGAATCGGCAAAATCTTTACACCCACACTCAGCGAATGATCCACCTGCGCGGGCAAATCCCGGAAATCGAATTCTCCTTTGACCCGCTCAATTCCATTCCAGCAGAAATCATAACGGTTCCAGGCGGAACCAAGCTCGAGCAGAAACTCCGGGTCCGCATGGACCAGACAAAATCGTTCCGATAGTGTTCTCGCCGTGTCCGCACGGATGCCGTTCATCGGAAAGAAGATTGTGCATAATGCAAGAAAAATCCGTGCATGACTACGATTACATTGCCACATATCACGCCTCCTGGAAATACACAGTGGCAGCCATCCGGTTCTTTCCACCAGGTGCGAGGAGTCTTCTCATTGACAGATTCTTTCCGATCCTCATACTCAACGGCTGGCCTGCATGCGTATGACACGTTACTATAAAGCACAACTTTCCAAAAAGTGAGATGAGACCCATGCGAACAGCCTTGCCGTTTTTTCTGATTCTGTTGTCGATTCTGCCTGGTGGAGAATCCCGGGCGGCAGCGCGCCAGGGTATCGGCTCCCCGGGCAAGGTTTGGATCACCGACGGCACATTCACCCTGGAGGAACTCTGCAAGGCGGTTGCAAAGCCCGAATGGATGACTTACGAAAACTCTGTCGCCACAATCTACGGCTCGTTTGAGATGCGAGGCCAGACCGCCAAACTGGTTATTCAACCGGGCGAAACACTGCGTTTTTGCCATGTTCCCGTTCCGCCTGGACAAAACCCGCCTCCGCAGCAGATGATCGACCGCCGAATGTTTCTGACCCAGGGCCTGGTCGAATGGAAAAATTGCACCGTGGAAGGATTCTATTGGATCAGTGTGGATCCCTCTGTGGCGGGTTTGTGGGACAACGTGAATTTCATTGTCGCCGATGACCATGACAACCAGTACGATCCGATTGAACTCGGCTCCTGCGAACTCACCTGGCGCGGCGGCACAGTCGATGCTCGGAACTGCACCAAAACGCTTTTACCCACCGCTCAATGGATCAAACAGGATGTCGAAACCACCATCGAGAAAATCCGGTTTCTCTCCGGTGGCCGGATTGTCGGCCCTCTTCCTGTGGCAGGGAATACGTCTGTTTATACGTTGAAAGAATGCACCTTTGAACTGTCGGGAGACCCGGCTACGCGCCCGTTTCATATCGAGTCCCATGCCTCTGATTTGGGCGTGTTTCATGTGAAACTTATCGATCCTGTGTTTGCAGGCGAACGGAAAGTCGAAGACTCTGCCCTTGCGGATGTCCGGGGGTCTACGGCGAAGTTCATTTTGAAACGCGGGGAGACGGAGAGTGTCCAGGTCGATCTCTCGCCGGATATTCACTCCGCGACAAATTCCCAGGAATTCCGGGATATGCAGAAAGCCGATTCTGAGTTGCGCCAGAGATTCGACAACCCGGAACTGCTGGAGAACGCCGGAAGCCTGTTCTGGCCTGTTCAGCGATTTGCCGTTCTGGATGCCGGGTTGGCGTTTGCCGCCTCTGCCAAACGATACAGCGACCGGGACATGCAATCCTGGCATGACCTGAACAGCGAGGTCTCCTGGATTCTCAAAGAACTCCCCGATCTGTGGCGTCCAGGAAGCAAGTACTGCCCGAATCCTGTTCCATTCCCTGCGCCCGGGATAAAGGACAACGCGCGCAGCGATACGATTTGGGCGAAACGCGAGTCGGATGGGATTGTGAATATCGTCTCCAGAAATATGAATCTGACTTACAATCCCCACGCCGATGAGAACCATTTTGCCTGTTTCACAGCGGACTCCACGATCCGGGATCGGCCCCTGATGGATGCCTGTCCGGAATACGGGGCAATCTCCATACGGGTTACCGGCAAGGCCACCTCCGCCGGTCTGGATGGGCATTTCGATTGGCAAACCCAGGTAACGAAGAAGGAGGGCGATATCGCCGCGATGGAAGCATGGATCCCCGACGGGGCCAGCGCAACCATCGTCTGTTTCCGTGACTTGCCGGATATCATCCTGTTCGATGTCAACTCCAATCTGGTGCGCTACCAGGCTTACGCGAAGGCTGCCGGAAAGAAATACAACGGCCATCGCTTCTGGAATGAAAAGGATGCCGTCATTGAGAGAACGTTCAGTATGGAGAAATTTCTCAACCTCTCCGATCCTGTACGCGGCGTGTTTATGACCAGCCTGGACGGTGAATGGTACAAAACGAAACTCGCGCGCGGGTTCATCACCGCCGCATGGCATGGATTCAACGATTGGGAGAGCAATCCCCCCTGCGGGTCCATCATTCGGGCGGATGAGTTGGATGTGACCTGGACCGCCTGGAACACAACGTACTATTCCTATATTGTCCAGGTCAATACGCAGCTCGGAACCGGGCATCCCAACCTGGACGATTGGCGTGAAAGTTCTCAGGCGCTGTATGTCGAGGGGAAAGGACTCGGATGCTGGGAGAACATCGAGGCACTCGATCGGGCCTGGAACAAACCTATGGAACTTCAGCCGGTTGTCCTGGAACCGGACAAGAAGCCTCCGATTGTTCTAATGGACAAGGCCGGCATTGCGCGGCCTGCCGAAATTGTTCTGCTTCCGCGCTGGTGCGGAAACATGACAAGCAAACAGGGCGACATGTACCGGGGTGCGCATACGGTTCTCATCCTCTTTGACCAGCCCCCTCAGGCACGTGTGGAAATCGGCGAACTCCCGCTCGAATTGAGCCGAATATCTGACCTGGAATGGAAAATCGCCAACAGCAGCACGATAACCATCCCGAAAGTCCATCTCAGAATCCCCCTGAAAGATGCTCAGAAAGCAAGTGCGATCCTGGCGCGAAAACCCGTCGAACCGGTTTCCGTCACGGATGGTGTGCTTGAAATCGTCCACGACATCCCACCCGGAGAGTCACCCCTTCAGGTAAAAAAGGAGTTGGCGGTCCGAAGCCCGTAGCCGCATCGAACGACAATGCGTTTCTGCCTGTTTCCGATTCCCAGAAACACACAGGGGCGCACAGCCGTGCGCCCCTGCCATCATTCACCATTGATTGATCTCAATCTCAATACAGCATGAAATCGTCGATTCCCGTTCCGGTCGGCGCGTTGAAAACCCGTACGGCCACCGTGGAGCAGCCCATATTCGGATTGTTGTTGTCAATCCAGTCGACCGCAATCACATTGTTACGCCAGGTGACTCGCGGGTCCACGCAGGGGCCGATATTGTTCTCCGGCGTGGCGCGTTCGCTGATGTAGAAACTGCCGCTCTTCGGTGTTCCGTCCGGATTGAAGAACCGACCGAACAGGATCGTATTCGCCAGGACCAGCTGCTCGGCATCGCACCAGACCACGAGCACATACCCGCCCTCGTTCACCGCGCAATCCACACCGCTCACGCTGGCAAACGGCATATCGTCGGTTGCGACAGCGGTCCATTTCAACTGTCCGGTGTCGCTTATCGCAGTCACGA
>JAKPRU010000611.1 GCA_029557025.1 Candidatus Omnitrophota bacterium
AGGCAGACAGGATTCGGGAGTGAGCCTGGAAAGAGCAATCGAATATCCAAGGACGAGGGGATAGGATATAGGGGAGAGGGGATAGTGAACAGTGAATAGTGAACAGTGGGGATAGGAGAGAATGAGTTGGGAGAGAGAGAAATCTGAATGAGGAAATCAGGAACATCAGGAAAAGAGAGGAGATTAGAGCCGTTTCATTCCTGATTTCCTGATTTCCAAATTATCTCCTGCCTGCGTGAAGAGGGGCTTTTGGGACAGGCCGGTTTCACCCTGGAAAGAGCAATCGAATATCCAATATCCAACAAGGAACTCCCAACATTCATCGGATTCCCTGGGATATTCCGTGTTGGCTGTTGGGCGCTTCGCTTCAACGCGGGCACAGGTTCCCCGATTTGGATGCACGGAACGCCTGTTTGTACTATCCGGAACGTACAACCGTGTGCTGCGCAAGTCAACGCCAACCCGCCCGGCCCCTCCCAGCCAGGGCGCGCCCAAATTCTCTTGTCATTCCGGCGGAGGTTAGGCATTCTTTTCCGCTTGAAAAGGTTGTTCACGTCCGGCGAAAATTAAACCGCAAAACCGGGAGAGGCAAGCCATGGCGCGTATTCCGATATCCCTGATTGTTGACGACGGGATTCCCGTCAAGTCCGAGTACAAGGGCAGCCCTGATCACAGGTTCCGCCGTTCGGTCATGGACGGACTGCTGCGCGGATTTTCCGATGTGTGTTCCCGGCACGGCGTCAAGGGCAAGTTCTCGATCATTCCGATGCAGACCCGGACCGTCAGGTTCGACGAAGGCCCGGAGATAATCGACAGGGGCAGGTACGCCAGATTCCTCGCCATCCTGAAGAAGGAGATAACGCCCCGCTTCGACATCACGCCGGAGATACTGACCCATGCCCGGGCGTTTGACATGAAGACCGGCGGGCTGGGCGCCATCAACGAGGACGCGTGGGTCTCGCAGGCGTCGCCGGAGGATTTGGCGGACTACATTTCCCTAGCGCTCAAGATTCTGAAAAACGCGGGCTTCCCGGCGAACGGCCTAACGTCGCCGTGGTACACGGGCTTTGATTGCGAGAAGAAATACGCGAAAGCCATTGCCGAGGCCCAGATGCGGGTCAACCGGCTCGCGTTCAGCTGGTATTTCCTGCATATTTGCGGCAAGGGTGAGGGCCGGTGGCCGTGGGCGACGTG
>JAKPRU010000639.1 GCA_029557025.1 Candidatus Omnitrophota bacterium
CCGGCGATATCGGCTGCTATACCCTGGGAGCCTTGCCGCCCCTGAACGCCATGCACACCTGCGTAAATATGGGTGGCGGGGTCTCACATGCCTTTGGGATCGAAAAAGCGCACGGGCCATCCGCCTCGGAGACCACTGTCGCCGTGATCGGCGATTCCACATTCCTGCATTCCGGGATCACCTCGTTATTGGATGTCGTCTACAACGGAGGAACAACGACAACAATCATCCTGGACAATTCCACCACCGCTATGACGGGCCGGCAGCACCATCCCGGAACCGGGTTTCGCCTGGATGGAACCCCTGCGCCCGCGGTCGATCTGGAGACGCTGTGCCGGGCGCTGGGCGTAAAAGACATCCACACAATCGGCGCCTATAACCTCGACCTCCTCCGCAGAACGATCCAAGAAGCGCTGGTCCGACGGGAACCGTCTGTCATTATCGTGAAAACTCCGTGTGTCCTTCTCAAACGGGAACACAAAATGCCCTATCGGATCGACCCGGATCTCTGCTCCGACTGCGGAAACTGTACGGAGTTGGGATGCCCCGCAATCTGTGACGGGGATGATGGCAAGTATATCGACCCGATTCTGTGTGTCGGTTGTGACTTATGTCGGCAGGTGTGCGAATTGGGCGCAATTCAGGTGATTGAAAAAGCGTCATGAATCTCGAGGAAACCCGAAGTATTCTGTTTGCCGGTCTCGGTGGCCAGGGGATTCTTGTAGCGAGCGGGATCACAGCCCTGGCCGCGTTCCACGCCGGATATGATGTCAAACAGAGCGAGGTCCACGGCATGGCGCAGCGGGGGGGAAGTGTCTCAAGCCAGATCCGCTTCGGCAAGAAAGTACACAGCCCGCTCATTCCACAGGGAACCGTCGATATCCTGGTGGCTGTTCACCCCCGTGAAAGCGCGCGAAACCGGTTTCAGGTCCGCCCGGGGGGAGTAATTATCGATCCGTCGATCCCAAATGCCGAAAAAGAATTGAAGAATAAGTGGGGCAACCTATATCTGCTCGGAGTTCTATCTCATTATCTCCCGTTTTCTCTCGAAGCATGGCATAAAGCCATCCGCTCCGTGGTCCCGCAGAAGTATCTGGAAGTCAACATGGCGGCCTTTGCTCGTGGAACCGCCCGTATTCTATAACAAGACTGGGGTTGCATTATGATCTGGAACAAAGAGATGGAATGTCTCTCTCGTGAGGAGCGCAGGGCTTTGCAGCTCTATCGCCTTCGCCGCACACTCCGCCGCGTGTACGAGACCATTCCGGCATACCGTCGAAGGTTCGATGAGGCAGGCGTGACATCGGACGACCTCCATCATCTCGAAGATCTCCAACAGTTTCCGTTTACCTCAAAGAACGATCTTCGAGACAACTATCCGTTTGGCCTGTTCGGCTCACCCCTCAAAGATGTCGTCCGCATCCATTCCTCCTCCGGAACCACGGGCAAACCGGTGGTTGTCGGGTACACAAGGGAGGATGTGGATATCTGGGCGGAAAGCGTCGCCCGCGCAATCTTCTGCTCGGGTGGCGGTCCCGATGACATCATCCAGGTCGCGTATGGGTATGGACTCTTCACGGGCGGTCTGGGCCTTCATTATGGTGGAGAGAAGGTGGGAGCCACAGTGGTTCCGATCTCCGGGGGCAACACCAAACGCCAGGTGATGCTGTTTGAAGACTTTGGTGTCACCATCCTCGCCTGCACCCCCTCGTATGCCCTTTGCATCGCGGAGATGATGAACGAAATGAAGGTGGATCACAGCAAGTTGAAACTGCGTGCCGCGATATTGGGCGCAGAACCGTGGTCCAACTCCATGCGCAACGAGATCGAAGAGCGGATGGGCCTGAAAGCGTACGATATCTATGGCCTCTCCGAAATCATCGGGCCGGGAGTCGGCTGCGAGTGCGAATGCCAGGACGGCCTGCATATCTGTGATGACCATTTTATCCCGGAAATTGTGGACCCCGACACCGGCGAGGTCTTGCCCGAAGGCGAAAAAGGCGAACTCGTGTTCACCTGCGTCACCAAACAGGCATTCCCCACCATCCGGTTCCGCACCCATGACATCAGCCGCCTCACCTCCGAACCCTGCCGGTGCGGACGAACGACTATGCGAATGGAACGAATAAGCGGACGAACCGATGACATGCTGATTATTCGCGGGGTAAACGTCTTTCCGTCCCAAATCGAAAGCGTCCTCATGCAAATCGAGGAAACCGAACCTTATTATCTGATTGTTGTCGACAAGCGGGGAACTTTGGATGAGTTGGAAATCCGCGTGGAGGTAAGAGAACAAATCTTCTCCGATCAGGTCCGGAAACTGGAAGAACTGCAGCGTAAAATCCGCAGGGAAATTGAAAGCGTCTTGGGCATCAGCGCCGTGATTCGTCTGGTCGAACCGAAAACGATTGAACGAGGCATCGGCAAGGCAACACGGGTTGTGGATCGAAGAACGCTTGAAAACGGACCGGAAACAGGAGGTAAGGCGTCATGAAATTACGACAGATTTCTATTTTCCTGGAAAATCGGGCGGGACGGTCGGCAGAAGTAATCGGGGTTCTGGGCCGCGCCGGCGTCAATATACGGGCAATCGCCTTGGCGGATACCGCCGACTTCGGCATTATCCGCCTGATTGTGGACAAGACCGACAAGGCCCTGGAAGCGCTGAAAAATGAGGGGATTACAGTTAAAGAAACCCAGGTGATCGCCGTTGAAATCCCGGATCGACCGGGCGCGCTGGCGGCGATTCTCAACATTCTCGGCAAGGCAGGAATCAACGTGGAGTATCTGTACGGATTTCTGGACCGCGTTGAGGACAAAGCCATTATCGTTTTCCGCTTCGAGGAACTCGACCACGCGCTCAGGATTCTCACAAAGGAAGGATACCAGGTCCTGAACGGGAGTTGCGTTCATGGCATGTAGGTCAATCGGGAACCGGGTGAAATGAAAGGGATGCGTACCCTGGAGGAAAAATTGAATCCACAAGGGGTTGAACTTTCTCAGGTTTTGAGTAATGATTCCGCCGATTCTATCGTCAGAAACAGGGGGAACACCGTGAGACTGCGAAAATCGTGGCTGTACAAAGCAGGACTGATCGCGATAGCAGCATGTCTGCTATCTCCAGGCGGAGTGTGGGCGGATCGAATAGAAGATCTCGAATCTCGAATCAAGGCTTTAGAGGCACAGCTGCAAGAACTGAAAGCCGCGCTGGAACAGCAAAAACAAGCCGCACCCCCCGCAGCTCCCGCGCCACCGGCGCCTCCCGAAGGAGGAATGCAGCTGGGCGGTATCTCCAAAACCCTGAAAATCGGCGGCGACCTCCGCTTCCGTCCTACCTACGCCGAAAACCTTTGGGACTTCGATGATAATGGCTGGGACATTCCCGGATTGCCGGACGACACACGAGAGTATTATCGATTCCGGCCAAGAATCTTCTTTGACTGGCAGATGAATGACGACATGCATGCCTTTGTCCGACTCCTTAAAGAGTGGTACTACGGCCAGGATAACGAGATGCCGGGCTACGATGTCGAGGCAAAAGATGTCGCCTTCGACATCGCTTTTGTGGACTGGAATGACGTCTTCAATACGGGAATCAACGTCCGAATCGGCCGACAGGAGCTCATCTACGGCGAGGGATTCGTGATCATGGAGGGGACTCCGTTCGATGGTTCGCAGACATTCGGCTTCGATGCGATTAAGTTCTCCTATCCGTTCGAAAACGGAAATATCGATGTGTTCGCCGCAAAAACACATGAAAACGATATCCAGTATGAGGATGACGAAGATTTGTACGGGATCTATACCAAATACAATGTCAACGATAACTGGGGCATTGAGCCGTATATCCTCTATCGGAATAAGAACGACAAACCCGACTATACATCAAACCGAATCGATCTTTCGCCAAAAGAGCAGACATTGCTGTTGGGTGCCCGGACCACCTTCCAGGCGGACCTTTTTGGAGGAACAACCTTCAGTATGGCTGCGGAAGGTGGAAAAGAGTGGGGCGAAATCGATTGGACGAACTATGATGCCCGAATCGCAAACTTGCCCGCAAATGCCAATGTGACAGCACACCCGTTCCAGCATGGCGACAGCCAGGGGGAGGAAGATCGGGATGCGTGGGGTGGCTTGATCTGGGGCCAACTCAAACAGAATAACTGGATGTGGACCCCGTCGCTTAAGGCCGGCATTTCCTACATGAGCGGCGATGACCCCGACACCAGCGACTATGAAGGCTGGGATGACTTCTATTCCGAATCCGCGAAATACAGCGAACTGCTTCTGTACACAATGTATGATGGCTTTAAATTCCGTACAGGAGAGAATGACCCCACTCTGGGAACCTGGACAAATATGATTCTCCCTGAATTGGCGATCAACTTCAGCCCGACCGAACGCCTGGGGCAGATGCTGCGGTATACCTACTTCATGGCGGACCAGAAAAATGGTCCCAATGACGGCGATGAAATGGGACAGAGCCTTCAGTGGTTGACCACATACAAGTTCAATGAATTCCTGGATGGTCATTTTCTGGTGGAATACTTTACCCCGGGCGATTACTTCATCAATGACGATGATGCCTGGTTCATCCGCTTGCAGCTGATGTATAAGTTCTAAGCCCAAAAGGATTCCGAAATAGGTGGGGGTTGATCGGCGAGAAAGGTGAGGTGGGGTTGACAGGAGACCCGTCCGAAATCCTGCGATCCCGAAGTCAACCCCCCTTCATCGGGGGAGGCCAGGTGGCAATGTCATTAAGTTAAACCTTCCTGTAATTCACCAGGGAAACTCCCGGAACCGTCATTCCGGCGAAAGCCGGAATCCAGGCC
>JAKPRU010000644.1 GCA_029557025.1 Candidatus Omnitrophota bacterium
ACGGCGATAGCCGCCAGGATTCCGATGATGGCCACAACAATAAGCAGCTCGATCAATGTGAATGCGTCGCACCTGAAACGCTGCGAGGGATACATGAATGGGTATTTCCTTTCTCAATCTCGATTTTTAAGCGTAATGTAACCCACCGGATTCCAATTTGCACCCTTCATAGACCCGCTGCGCTTCGGAGTCCTGATACTCCGCGCAATGATCGATCTTCTTCTTAGTTCAAGACTCCCCTGTGGAGTATGCATACCGCAGAGGGAAAGCGAACAGCACATATCACATTATTTCCCCAAGCTGCTCGCCGGACGAGGAGTCGGGGTGGATTTCAAAGTGCGGAGACGCCAATCCACCTGTTCTGTCGCGCTTGGCGGACTGACCTCCTCCCCCCGGATTCCACCAAAGTACTTCTTGTAAGAGGGTATCTCCGCCTGCTCCTTGTCGATCACCACGGGGTCCCCGCCGATCAGGAATGCCTGGCTTACCGTATACGGGCCGTACAGAATCACCAGTCGAAGCGCGTCCGGCGAAATCCCCGGAACAAGCAGAAAGGCGATATGCGCCGTCTCCATCGGCTGCCGGACGCACTGCACCGGAACCTCCGCCTGCCTCCCTTCCTGATTCGCCACAACCCACAGCCACTTTTCGCTGTCAAACTCGAATCCGACCACATATTTCCCCGGAGCCAGTGTGTATTTCTCCCCCTTCAAGGTGACATTCGTGTTCAGCTTTGCCAGGCGCGGAGTCACATGTTTCGCGTAATACTCCCTGATCGGCTTGGCCTCTTCGCTCACAGTTGCCGACTGAAGCAATTCGAATACCTCGGCGTCCCACCGTATCGCCTCATACGCAACACCGATCTCCGCGCCCTTTGGAGTTTGCAGGGAGGTCTTCATCGTGGGAACCGTTTCATTTCCCATCGGAGCCGCATAGACATGAAACGCAACGGCCATTACCAGAAAAAACCCTATTCCGTATCTCATCTAAATCTCTCCTCTTCGGACAGGAGTAGGACAGGCCTCTGTGCCGTCACTGCCCCTTTTGTCCTTCCTGACCTATTCAAATGTATAAAGACTTGCTTCCCCGGTCAACAAAAGATTCCTTTCGGTTTATCTTGCCGGACTGATTGGGGATGGATATTCTGCGTTGATATCCGTTCCGATTAAGAGGGAGCTATGCAAATCAAGATGGCGAAAGAAACCGGCTATTGTTGGGGAGTCGACCTCGCCATGGAAATGGTGGACAAGGCCCTGGCGGAAAGCGCTCCTCCGGTTTGTTCCCTGGGGCCGATCATTCACAATCCGCTGACCATCCGATCTCTGGAGGCCAAGGGACTGGGTGTTGCCGACTCGATCGACTCCATCGAATCGGGAACGGTCATTATCCGCACACATGGTGTTCCCCCGGAGGTGGCCCAGAAAGCGGAAGCAAAGGGGTTATCGGTCATCGACGCCACGTGTCCCTTCGTGAAACGCACTCAGAAGAAGGCGAAATCACTGGTCGAGGAAGGGTATAGATTGATTGTAATCGGAGAATCCACACATCCGGAGGTGATCTCCATTCTCGGTCATGCCGGAGACGGGGATGTGGTCGGAACCGAGGAAGAATTGGTCCGGTTGCCTCCCCGGCGGCGAGTCGGCGTGGTAGTCCAGAGTACGCGAAATCCCGGTCCGACCAAACGGCTGATCGGGGAGATCTGCGAAAAATTCTCCGAGGTCAAGGTGTTTATGTCCATCTGCAATGTCACATATCATCGCCAACAGGAAGCGGAGGAACTCGCCAAACAATGCGATGTCATGCTTGTGGTCGGCGGTCGTAACAGCGCGAATACGAAGAAACTGGCCCTGGTCTGCGAGGAACAGCATACACAAACTTACCTGGTGGAAACGGCCGAGGAACTTGATCCGGCATGGTTCAAGGGAGTGGAATCTGTGGGGGTAGTAACCGGGGCATCCACACCCCATGTTGTAGTGGATGAAGTGTACCGTCGTCTGCAGGCATTATCCGGCGAATAATCCGTCCCGCCGACTTTTCTTGGTCTATGGTCTATGGTTTGGAGTGGTTTTGATTACACTTTTCCTTCATCGACCAATTTCACCAGCTGCTTTTTCACACTGGCGGGATTGGCGCTGTGATGCGCAAAACAGCGTTTGTTGTTTTCCTGAGCGTAATTGGTCGCCTCGAGAATGCCGGGGTCTGTGATTGCCTCGCTCAACGTGAGAATCAGATCCGAACGGTCCACGACCTCCGCAATCTCGCTTTCGGACATCTCTACCAGGCTCTGGTACCACTCGCAGTTGCCGCCCAGGTCCTCGACGAGTTTTCCATAATCATCTTTGTATTGCTCTTCTCCCCCCAGGATGAGAATGGTCTCGCCGCGGAGGACCTTTTTAACCTCTTTCTCGTCCTCCTGGCTGACAGCTTTCTCGATCTCATTGATGAAGTCGAGGTCCAGGTCCTCTCCCCCTTCATCTTTCAGGGATTCTTCCTCGATCTCCTCCATTGGCAGCTCCGTCTCTTCCTCCTCGATACTCAGATCCCCAAGAGCCTCCAGGGCGTCCAGGTCCAAACCGAAGTCGTCCTCTTCTGCGGGTTCCTCTTTTTCCTCCGCAAGACTTTCAAGGATTGGTTTCTCTTGCTCGACCGGTTCCGCAGTCTCCTCGATTTTCTCCGGAATCTCTTCGACCCCCCCCTTCGGTCCCGGTACGGATTTGGTTTTCTTCTCTTCCGCAACCGGCACATACTCAATGGAATCTATCTCTTTTTCGATAACCGAGAGACGTTTTTCGTACTCTGCCGCCCTGGCCAGCAATCCTTCAACCTGGTCGTGAAGGGTGGCGACATCCTTTCCGGAAACACTCTCCCCGGCGACGGATGCCGCCGCTTTGATTCTGGCCGCTGTTTCTTCATCCACCCACGGCGGCAATCCCATCCGCGCTGCTTCGTTCTTCAGAATGACAATCCCCGTCTGACGCCCCACAATCGGGATAATCCCCTGGCCAAGCAATACCGGATCGGGGATGACCTTGATTTGTTCTCCATAGACTTTGCTCAACGCCTCTTCCGCCCCCACCGGAGACAGGCTCACCGGCCTGTCCAGTCGATCCTCCGGAGCCGGTTGCGCCTCGATACTCCAACTCGGACCGTGCAAAATCTTCACCCCGCAATGTCTCCCAACCACTCCGATCTTGTCTTGCGCGAGGAGCTCCGGATCGGTTACCAGCTCCACCGGCTCCCCGAACACACCGCAGCAGGCGCGATGCAAAGATTCAATCGGCACATCGATTCCGGCCATGGTGATAGAGCGACGCACAACTGGGACCGGCTCCTGTTCTTCCACCTTTACCGGCTCCACATCGGAGGAATCGACGGTTTCCTTTTTTTCTTCAAAAACAGGAGGCAATTCCGCCCCCGGTTCGAATATCCCCTCCTCATCCGCGGACAGTTCTTCCTCGAGAATATTCGTCAATTCTTCAATATCCGGCATTTCCAGTCCCTCACCGGTTCCCAAATCCAGAGTTTCGTCCAGAATACCGCCGATTTCATCCGCATCCGGGACACCGATGGTCTCCTCATCCAATACTCCCCCCAAAAAAGAATCCTCCAACGCCATCTCCTCTGACGGTTCCATGGATTCACTCAGAATTTCTTCCAGATCGTCAATATCGGGCGGAACGAGGTCTTCATCGGTCTCACTCAAGATACCGGTCAAGGCCTCCTGATCTACCGATGGGACGGATTCCTCTTCCTCCAAATCGCTCGCAAAATCGAAATCCATCTCCTCCTCCCCGCCGTCTGCTGTCGCTTCCGCTTTAATCTCTTTCACAACCGCTCCGAGTATTTCATCGAGATCGTCGATTCCTTCCTCATCCGAACCGAATTCCTCCTCCATTTCCGCAAAGGATTCGGGGATATCTTCTCCGATCCCGGCGTTTTCTTCCTCGGAAACCATATATTCCGGGATTTTCCATTCCGAGCCGGCACCCGATTCTCGACTTGCCGGTTCTTCTGCGGGGGATGTGCGCAGGGGTTTGGGAGATTCGGCAAGTCCCCCGCTCGCAAAGGTTCGATAAATCTGACTCGCCAAGTGCGCTGCTCCCACTCGTCCGTCTCGAAGCAGCGCCCAGACAACCAGGCCCAGATTTCGGCCCGGCTCGAGGAACTCCACAACGAGGCTTTTGCGCAAATCGGCCAGGGAAAGCTGGCGGATTTTCTCGCGCTGTGCGGCGGAACTCCGATCCAACTGCGCCGAGATCGCGTCCGCCGATTCATCACCTTCCAGCAGAAGTTCCGCAGCGCGTCGATACGGATCCCGGCCCAGATTCTGCCCGGGCAATAAACTCCGCAACTGAGATTCGGTACAGCAGCTGCGGATGACCAACATGATTTCTTCGAGTTCCATGGCGGCAGACTCCAGACCATTCGAGAATACGGTTCGGACAATCAGCGTGACTTGTCGGGCCAGTGCTCCCTGACACCCTCCAGACGTTCCGTCTCACCTCCCCGCCCTCGGGACAAAACCATCAAAGACATCACACGGGGATGTGACAGCACCAGAACAATAAACACTTCAAATGTTGTAATCACCAAATCCACACTGACGCCGGTCTCGACCGGTTTCTGCAGAATCCACTCCAGAACCGCCGGCCGAATCGCGATGCCCAGCGTCACAAAAAGATCTACCGTAATTGCGACTTTCAGGAGAATCCGCGCCCATTCCCGCCGCCGAAGCAGGTACGATCCCGACACAAAAGCCACCACCCACAACACCAGGTTGAACGCGGCAAGAGACAGGTGAGAAACAGGGTCCTTGGCAAGAATTTGGTACTGTTCGTATTCGGCGGTTCCCTGTTCCAAAGTGAAAGCAGCCGTTTGGACTCCCCAGTAGATCACCAGGTCCCGGAAGGAAACCAAGGCTCCAAACGCCGCAATAAACAGGGTGACGACCAGCGTCCATTGCAACCACAACAGGGCGGGTATATCAATAAAACCATCTTTAGCGGAACGAGTCGGCTCCATGATAAAGTCATCCCCCGGCGCATTCCCGGATGTCGGAATCGGAACGCACGATTGCGCTCCAAAGATATCATAATCAGACGGGGAACGGCTACCATGGGTCAGGAAAAACCCGCTCAGGCGGCTTCCATTTCCCGCAGAGCCGGCTCCAGGGATGACCGTGCCTCGTCATTCAGATAATCGATGAAAAGTATTCCTTCAAGATGGTCCATCTCATGCTGCAAGACTCGCGCCAGAAGACCATCGGCTGAAATCGTGATGATGTCACCATCGCCGGGTCGCTGCGCCCGGACCCGAACCTCTTTCGGGCGCAAAACCTCGCCTTCCAGGCCGGGCAGGGAAAGACACCCTTCGTTGAAAAGCTCGACCTCTTTGGAAATCCACAGGATTTTCGGATTCGCCAGCGCGAGACGACCACCCGGTTCCATGGTGTCAATAACAATCAGCCTCTTGGATTTCCCCACTTGGGGAGCCGCCAGACCTACGCCGCCACACTCGGACATGGTCCGAAACATGTCCTCTACCAGCTGCTGCAAGCTCTCGTCAAACTTCTTGATACTCCGAGATTTCTTGCGCAAAACCGGTGCGGGATAGGTCACGATTTGAAGCCTGGACATCAATCAAACCTCGCTGTGCCCTCTTTACACTTAGTGTATCCCGCCGCCTGTGTTCTAACAAGCGTGGAACGCACGATTATTTGTTCGATGATCCGCTGTTCTTTAACACCGCGTACAACTTGAACAACTCCTTAAACGCCCGCAGAATCACCGCAGGGCTTCCACCCGATTGCTTCCCCGCCACACGCGGATAATGATGCACCCCGATCTGCTTGGTTTTTGCTCCCTGACGCGCCATGGTGGCAAATAGTTCCACCGTAATCACAGCCCCTTCCGCATGAAGCGTCACGCCATCGAAAAAACGTCGTCGAAACAGCTTGAATGCGCAGTCCAGATCCCGAACCCGAAATCCGAAAAGACATCGGACCAGCACTCCCCAGCAGAACGCAAACACCTTCCGATGCACGGGGTCTCGGCGGTC
>JAKPRU010001244.1 GCA_029557025.1 Candidatus Omnitrophota bacterium
CTGAAGGCATAGCGCATTAGCGACAGGAATCGGTGAGCCTCTCCGTCGAGCGCTTGGCCGCGGAAAAATCGGGACAACCTCGGCGCGGCTGCCACCGCGACCGCGCTCAAAATAGCCATTACGAGGACCAGTTCGATGAGAGTGAATCCGGAGGAACCGATCGGCCTATTTTTCGGTCTGTTTATAGTTTGTGATATCATCGCCACCTCCGGACCTGCCGTCCGGGCCCATGGACACGAGGTCGAACCCCTGGGAATTGCGCTTGCCTGGATATTCGTACAAATAGGCATTTCCCCACGGATCTAATGGAATTTCCTCGATATACGGACCGCGCCAGTTTTTCGCATAGCTCGGTTGCTCTACCAGATCCCGCAGACCGTTACTTCCTTTCGGATAGGTCCCGTTATCCACCTCAAATGAGTCCAGCACTATTTCCAGATTAGCGATCTGAGTCTGGGCGGCGGTAATCCTGGCCTGCTCCGAACGTCCCGCAAATTTTGGAACGACGATGGCCGCGAGGGTTGCCAGAATAACGAGAACGAGGAGCATCTCGACCAGGGTGAAACCGCCCTGCCTGCAATGTCGTCTTTGTAAGTGTTGTTTTTTGGCAGAAGCCATTTCTATGTCCTCCATACCGACTATTTGATGTAGTCCTGAATTGTGAAAATGGGGATCACCATCCCAATAAAAATTGTCCCGATGAATCCCGCGATTAAAAACAGCATGAGCGGCTCAGCTAATGCGACCGCGGAGCGCAACTGCCGTTCCAATTCCTGCTCGGTCGTTTCTGCAATACGGATGAGTTCTTTGTCCAGGCGGCCGGTTTCTTCCGCTACAGATATCATCTCCAGTACGGCGCTTGAAAATAGTTGACTGCAATTCGAGAAGCTGCCGGAAAGTCGGTCCCCCTTCTTGACACGCTCGATGCCGTCGGCGATGGCATCTGCCAGGATGCGATTTGGGATAGATTTCCGCGCAACAGTCAAGGCCTGAATCAGAGGGACACCGGCGGCCAGCAGGGTTCCCAACATGCGGCAGAATCGAGCCATGGCGAACCGGGCCATAAGTGGCCCGATAATGGGTAAGCGAAGAAAAACGCTTTCGCGGACGTGAATCCCGCGCTCTGTAGAGAGCCATTGACGGAGGAAGTACGCGAGAACGGCTATCAGAACGACGACAAACAGCCCCCAATCTCGGATCAGGCCGCTGGTCCCGACAATCGCCTGCGTGATGAGGGGCAATTCCGCGCCGAAACTCTTGAACATGGATTGAAATCTCGGAATAAAGAATACCAGGAGGAAAATCAATACGGAGATCGCGAGGACCAGGAGAACAGACGGGTAAATGAGGGCAGCCATCAACCGAGAGCGGAGGTCTCTGTCACGGCTTTGAAACTCGGCGATCTGGTTGAGGACTAAATCGAGAAAGCCCCCTGTTTCCCCTGCCTGCACCATGGCGATATACACTCGCGGGAAAATATCAGGGAATTGGGCCATGGAGTCGGCTAGTGTTGTGCCGTCGATGACGCGATCATGAATAGCCTTCCATTTTTCGGCTGTTGTGGGATTACCGGCCTCTCGGTAGAGGAGGGCCAGCGAGCGGCTGAGCGGGATCCCGGAAGCGAGTAAACTCGAAAGAAGACGGGTAAAATGCTCTAATTCCTTAAAAGTCACTTTTCCGTCACGCCATGGAAGGCGGAGCCGTGGGCGTTGTGCCGCAGGCGGGTGAGTCAATTCGGAAATGCAGACCGGTTGCCAGCCGCGCGCAAGGATCTGATTAAAGACATCCCGACGGCCCGGCG
>JAKPRU010000693.1 GCA_029557025.1 Candidatus Omnitrophota bacterium
AAAGGAATCCGGCCCACGGTCCGAATGCCCGGCAGAAATAGACATATTCCCCTCCCGCCGCGGGATATGTGGCGGCTAATTCCGCATAGCATAACCCTCCTGCCACGCACAGCGCGCCTCCGAGTACCCACGCAAACAGAATCCGCCACGCCGACGGAATCATGGCGGCAACGGCCATCGGGGTCATAAAGATCCCCGTTCCCACAATGATGCCGACAATAATACAGATCGAATCGAACAGTCCGAGTACTCGGACCGGAGCGCCGAGGGATGGGTTTTCAGGTGTAGCCATTGTCTCGCTTTTTTGTATATTCTCAGATGTAAGCGATGCCATACCAGACAAGCGGAATCGGGAACACCTGCCGGAGAGCCTCGGCGAGTGCCGAACCGGGCCTTGTCTTCTCCGAGGCCACATTTCGACCCGGAACTCCGAAAAACAGTTCGGCAATTTCACCACCGTTATTGAGTCGAAGGCTATCGCCCTTCATAAGAAACCGAAGGGCGGTCTCGCCGGCTTCGATTTTCATGGATGAGAACAGATCCGACCGTTCGGTAAGCATTGGGCGTGCGCGTTCCAGAAAACGCCGCGCATGAAGAACCAGCGCGGTTCCGCTGAAGGTGATTCTCTTCTCGATGCGGCTGCGCCATGAGACAGGAAGGTTCATCGGGCTTGTGACGATAACATCAATCCGGTTTGTTCGGTGCGTGCGGCTCCAGGTGATCCAGGCGCTGCGCAATGCCTCCGCATCGCCGTTCCATTCGATGAGCTGCAGGCGAGTTTCCCCGTCGCCGGTCTCTTTGCTGATGACCCCAAATGCGCATGGGATCCCGTCTTTCGAGAACAGCCACCATTCCACCGGTCGGCACATTGCATAACCTCCCCTGAATAGAATGCGAAGTTCTTCCAGAGACAGAAGATACCGGGTGGACTCGCATTGCCGGACGGCGGCGACCTGCGGAATATCCTCCTCTTTGACCCGTCGTGCATCGAGGAACGCCGACTCAACCTCTTGTTCCGTGAGCGGAAGGAAAGGAAACAGCCCGCATTCCACGGCGTTCATGCGACGGTACAATCCCCTCTTGCCCGAGATCAGCATAATATCCGCCCCACGGCTTCTGGCGTGCTGGACCGCATCCTCCATTAACTGTGTTGCATAGCCCTTTCCGCGCGAATCGGGATGCGTGGACACGGCACCAATGTTGCAGATTCTTGTCGGGATACCCCCCAGAATGGCGTCCTGGAGAGTCATCCCGACATGGGCCACAATTCTGCCGTCTTCTACAATTACCCGAAGTTGCTCCAGGTTTTCTTCACGGAGCAGGGATGGAAACTCCCGGCCCATGTTTCCGCCTTGAGGTCGAAAAACCAGATTGAGAAGATCGATGAGTTGAGGGATTTCATGCGGTGTGGGAATACGCATTTCGCAAGACACGGTTTTTCTCTCCATGTTCCCGGTGAGATTTGGAGAGGTTACCACCGGGCCGGTCGAATTGAATAGGCGTGACGTATGCGGACCACTATGCCTACTCCTTCCTGAAGGGATACACTGGTAATGGTGATTGGACGCGTGATCCAGGCGGATTGGTGCAATGGACGAATTCACTTTCCAGAAGCCATTTTCGGAGCGAGGTTCCGGGCTGTCGGGCGGGAACTGCGCAGACCCGCGTGTCCTGGCCACGGCGGATATTTTCGGGGAGACGCTTGCGGAGCAGGGGTCTCGAATGGCCGACCTTCGGGTGGTCGGCATGGGGGAGGGGATTCATCCAGTGGTGGATCGGTTCGCCGAGAGATGCCCGGATCAGTACTTTTGCCTGGATCTCCAATCCGACATGGCAAAACGACGGGTGGTCGAAATGGCCGGGGCAGGGAGTGTCGTATTTCTTGTCGCGGGAAATTCGGGGACCGTGGCAAAAATCTGGCCGTTTCTGCGGGACGAGGTCTGCAGGAAACGTCTTAATATCAAGCTGGTTGCGGCCTGTTCCGGCATTTCCGCACCGGAGGATTGTGTATCGCCGGAAGTCGTCGAGGACATGGCATTGATGCGGGTTTTGCCGCGCATGAAAGTGATTGTGCCTGCCGATGCCACTGAGACCAGGCGTGTTCTGAATTGGGCCTTGGAGACGCACGCTCATGCGTATATCCGGCTCTCTACTCTGCCGGTCCGGGGGGTGACCCGGGCAATAGATCATTTCGAGCCGGGAAGAGCCATCGTGCTGAATCCGGGTTGGGATATCGCCCTGATGGCATGTGGCCCACTGGTCTCTCTTGCACTGGACACGGCGGAAGAGCTGGAATTGGATCGAATCACGGCACGGGTTCTCAACTTCTCTACGATCAAACCAATTGACCGTGCCGCCGTTGTGGAAACATCAATCGACACACGCCGGATAATTACATTGGAAGAGCATCAGATTACCGGCGGCCTGGGCAGCGCTGTGGCGGAAATCATCGCGCGGGAAGGATGCGGCGGCCGGATTTGTATGATGGGATTATATGACGAGTGTCTTGCTCACCTGCCGACAAAGGATCTTCAGCGACATTACGGATTGACCGTGGGGCGGTTGGTCGAAATTGCCAAGGAGCTCATTGCTGCCGTTCCATGACGATCTCCACAATGATTTTCGGACCGGATTCCGGCGTTCGCCGGAATGAGGGATGCTCTCTCTGTGAGCAATGTTGAGGCTGCAAAACCGCAGGGGCGGGTCTGAGACCCGCCCCTACGGTTTGATGACATCGCCTGACGACATGTTCAATTCAACTCTTCTCCCTCGTTCTTCAATACCTCATGCAGATCATGGGTGAGCGATAAGAGCTCCCCGCGAAGTTCATTTGCGAAATGCACAAGCATGTCGATATCCGCGCGGTCATGACGTTTCAGAATGACATCGATCGCATTTTCGACGGTTTCCAGATCCTGTTTTTTTGCACGGAACTCCGCAAGGCGCTCCGATGCCATGGAATGGACACTCTGCTGACTTCGCAGCTCACTTTCAACCCGGCCCAATCGAGTCAGCAAGGATTCGAGCCAAGTCGAGATTTCTTCCGCGACTCCATCACGGATTATCCGACTCCGTTCCAGCCGGTTCATGTCCATGCCACTGTTACACTCCATTGGAACCGAGGTTCGAAACCAGTCAAAGATCGGCGCAGACTTGTGAATTTTATTTCACTCCGAGAGAAACCTGCTCGGGCGCTTTGGGTTCTTCGGGCGCCTGGGGAGCCTTTTCGGACTTCTCTGCTTCTTCGCCTTCTCGGATCTTGCTGATATAATGCGCTTCAATTTCAGCTGTGACTTTGACTCGCTCATCCGGGAGGCTTTCGATCTCGAGCTCATTGATGGTACCGATTCGGTTTCCGTATTCCAGTTGGTTCAGGAATCGCGCGTAAGATTTTACATCCGATTCGAATTCCAAACCTGCTGCTCTTTTGATGTAATAATCCTCCCCATTACTTCGTGCAGTCTCGTTCTGAGCCTCAATGATCTCCGCAGGAATTTCGCCGTCGGCTTTCGCCTTTTGCCACGCCAGGATTTTGTCGATTTCCTTTTCTTTCTGAGTAAGTACCTCTTTCAGGCGTGTGCCCATCAGACGATCCCCGGTGGTTGGGTCATACAACCAGGCAGGCGGCGCGGCAAGTCCCATGATGCCGCCCATCATGCTCATACCGCCCATTCCTCCGCGCATTCCGCCGCCCATCCCCATCCGCCCCATTGCTCCAAAGGTTTGTTGGAATCCACCGGAGGCAATTTGGCGCTTGAGCTGGATCAGTGTTCGCTTGACCAGCATGTCTTGCATGGCTGCTCCCATTCCTCCCATCCCCACCATGCTCATGCCCATGCCCATACCCATGCCCATGCCGCCCTCGACTCCCTCGGGAAGAACAGTGTTGATCAACTCCTCTATTTGGCGGTAGAAATAGTTGCGAACTTCGTCATCAGTCACCGTGTAGCTTTCGCCCCGGTTGCTCAGGCGGGTCACAGCCGCAACCTTCTCATCAATGGCCTGCTGGCAGAGAGACTGGGCCAACTCGACAAATCTCAGGGTCATATAGATCTGTCGTGCGTTTTTCTCTTGTAAGTTCTCCTTCTGCGCGTTCTCTCCTTGTGTGTTCTGCTTATCCAATTCAAAGATGCCTATGAGGTTTTCATAGTTCAGATTCGGCAGCGCCAGACTCTTTTCAATGTAATCCAACGCATGGATCTTCTTGATTGTTCGATAGGTAGGGTCTTTTCCGGCAAGGAATTCCGCATCCAAGCCCATTGCTTTTCGGACATAGTTGTATTCGCGTTCCTGAGAAATACGGATAATCGGATCATTCCGAGGATCGTTCTTGATTCGTTGCCGGGTTATCAGCTGGGAGTGAAGAACCGGCAATTGGGTTGGTTCGGGATATTCGTGATCGCAATGATCGACAATGGTGCTGTTGGCGTCTTCTTTTGTCGGCGCGTTGGCCGCGCCTGAAGAGGGGTATCGAACGGTTTTGGAGATTCGAATTTCGTCGATCATTGACTCTGCGCTGAATTCGTTTTTCTCCGTAGCTCCAAAAAAGATTCCTTTGATTTCGCCGGGTTTGGCGATGCCAATACCCTCACGAAGAGTCTTTCCAACGACGGAAGCCATGCCCATGGGCTGGCCGGGTGTGTACTCACCCCTCATGCCCATACCGCCCATGCCAAAGCCCCCCATGCCCA